>CAZBKX010000705.1:0-18284 GCA_964492535.1 uncultured Rhodoferax sp.
GAGCGCAGCGCCTGACCACTGAAGCAATTCGTCACCAAATACTTGGGCATCAGGGTGGCGTTGGGCAGGGTCCAGCGCCAGGGCGCGAAGCACAATCGCACGCAAGCGGTCATCCACCCCTGCGCCCAGATTCGGGGGCAACTCCAGTTGCTCATGGGTTACCTGGTGTATGGCGCGGTAAGCGTCGGTGTGCGCGACCAATGGCTGGCCCGTGAGCATTTCCGTGAGTACCAAACCGGCTGAAAACACATCCATCAAGGGCGTGGCCGGCAAGCCCCCGGCGGCCTCGGGTGACAGGTAGCCCGGCGTGCCACCAAAGGTCTCTGAGCCCTGCACAGGACCGGCGCCCGACGTCTCCTTGATGCGAACGGCGATGCCAAAATCCATCACGCGGGCCCGCCCTGCGCTGTCAATCAAGATATTGGAGGGTTTCAGGTCACGGTGAACGACGCCAGCCGAGTGAGCTGCCGCCAGGGCATCCAGCACATCCCTGGCCAGAGCCAACGCCTCGGCGGGTGGCAGGGCGCCACGCTGGGCCAGCAGTTGGGCCAAAGTTTGCCCGGGCACGTACTCAAAGACCAGATAGGGCTTCTGCTCATGCACATCGGCCTCAAACACAGGCACGATGCCGGGGTGGGTCAGTCGGCTGACGCTGCGGGCCTCCTGCAGCCACTGATCCAGAGTAGCCTCATCGGCCCCCTGATCCAGCTTCATCTGCTTGATGGCCACCTCGCGCTCCAGGCGCGGGTCAAATGCCAGCCAAACCACCGATTGGGCCCCTTGGCCCAGGATGCGCCGCAACTCAAAACGCCCCAGCATGGCGGCCTCCGGTGCGCCGGGCTGAGCGGCTGTGAGCCTCTTGATCGTGGCGAGCGGTGAAAAAACAGCCATGAGGCAATGCGTCCAGAGTGGATAAGAATGCCGCCAATTATGAACCGCAGCCAGGCCACCATACCCCCAGATACCCCCTATGGGCGGCCTACTTCAGTTGCACCGAGCCGGACACCACCACCACAACAGCGGTTTTACCGGCCTCAACCGGCATGGGTGCATCACTCGCCGCCACCCTGGATTCCATGGCCACCATGCGCGGGCGCGGTGCAAAGCCGGGCTCTTGGGCGTTGACATTGACTTCACGCAGCGAGTAGCCCGAGAAGCCGAAACTACCCGCAATAGCCGCAGCCCGCGTCTTGAAAGCCTCAATGGCAAGGCTCTGTGCAGCGCCTTCCACTTTGGCGCGCTGCTCCCGGCTCAGACCAAAGCCGACCTGACCGACGGTGAGCGTCTGAATCTTGCCCGCCGCGGTGCTGATTCGCACAAAATCGCGGCCTTCCAGAATCAACTCCGCCGAGCCCTGCCAGCCATTGGGTTTGCCGTCCCGGCCGTAGCGCGGGTACAGGCTGAAGTTACCGGTACGCGCATCGAGCTGCCCGGGAAGGGCCTGCTTTTTGGCTTCAATCAGCGCCGCGTCAATCGCCGCCTTGAGCTGGCTTTGCACAAGGGCTGCATCCATGCCGTCGCGGGTCGTGCTCAACGTGATGGACAACAGGTCTTGCTGTATCTCCACCGATCCATTGGCAGACAACTGCACGACGTTTTGCACGGGCGTTGGCATAGCAGGCTGGGCCAGGACCCCTGTGACGGCGACCACAGCGGCGCCCGCGGCCATGAGTTTCAATGTTTTTTTCAAGATAAGTCCTTGGGAATAGAGGTCAGAGTTGATCACAGGAGCCGCCATCATGGCACTCGCGAAGGGTGGTCTGGGCTTTGCCGGCGCAGTTGGAGGCGCAGATCCGCCCGTTCCTGGTCTGACAAACGCCGTGACTGGCCCGCGCCCTGCGGGGGCTGCGCAGACACAGGCACGCGACGCTCTTGCAGCGCAGAGCGCAATTCGGTGCGTCGCTGATCCTGCGCCGGCGGTTGAGCCGGCCCGCCACGGGCAAATGACGGCTCGGCGCCCACCGTTGAGAGTAGAAAAAAGTGCAAAGCAAATAGTTCAAAGTACTTCATGGGTCGAAGATAACGCCAAACTGATGTGTGTTAAGCCACGAACGCCAGCGACTGCCACTTTGCGGGCAACAGGTGTAACAGTGTGTCAAAGCCCAAGCCCGATTTTTTAATTCGGGCCCCGAACCCTGCAAAATGGGCTTTGTTACAAATTCAGGGACGTCAACATGAGTCAACCCACCCACCGCAGCGACAAGATTTTGGTCGTCGACGACGACGCCCGCATTCGGGACCTCTTGCGACGCTACCTCACCCAGGAAGGCTTTGAAATCCTTCAAGCCGAGGATGGCAAGTCCCTCACCCGCATTCTGCTGCGCGACACCGTGGACCTGATCGTGCTGGACCTCATGATGCCAGGCGAAGACGGCTTGTCCATTTGCCGGCGTCTGCGTGCTGCCAACGACCGAACGCCCATCATCATGCTCACCGCCAAAGGCGAGGACGTCGACCGGATCGTCGGGCTGGAGGTGGGCGCAGACGACTACTTGGGCAAACCGTTCAACCCGCGCGAGTTGCTGGCACGCATTCACGCCGTGCTGCGTCGCCGCCCGGTCACCGAAGCCCCCGGCTCCCCCTCAGGCGAAAACGAGGTGGTGAGCTTCGGGCCCTTTGTGTTTGACCTCGGTGCACGCACGCTGCGCCGTGACAGCGATGACCTGCCCTTGACCACCGGCGAGTTCGCGATGCTCAAGGCCTTGGTGCGCCACCCGCGCCAGCCCCTGTCGCGTGAGAAGCTGGCTCAGTTGGCGCGAGGCCGGGAGTTCGAACCGTTTGATCGCAGCCTGGACGTTCAGGTCTCCCGACTGCGCAAGCTCATCGAAGTGGATGCCGCCTCGCCCCGCTACATCCAGACGGTATGGGGCGTGGGCTATGTCTTTGTGCCGGATGGCGCGGGTTGATCATCTTGGATAGAAGGCGCCCAGCCCCGCCAGACATCACCCTGCCGATGGGTCTAGAGCCGCTGAACCGTGGCTCCAAGTCGCGCAGTCGGCTGGATGTAAGCCTCTTCTGGCGCACGTTTTTTTTGCTTGCGCTGCTGCTGGTAGGCAGCATCCTGGCGTGGCTGCAAACACTGCGCGCGCTCGAATTTGAGCCCCGCGCGGTCCAGACGGCGCAGCAACTGGCCTCCCTGGTCAACCTGAGCCGCGCTGCCCTGATCCACTCCGACGCCATCAACCGGGTCTCCCTGATCAAAACGATGACCGAGCAGGAAGGTGTGCGCATCGTGCCGCGTGAACCTGGCGACACGTTTGAGCCCTTTGATACCGATGCGTTGGGCCAGCGTATTGCGCTCGAACTGACCGCCCGTCTGGGCCCTGGCACCGTGGTGGCCAACAGCGTGAACAAGGAAGAAGGGCTGTGGGTCGGCTTTGTCATCGACCAGGACAACTACTGGATGCTCACCAACCGCGCCAGGTTTGACCGCAACGCCAGCAGCACCTGGCTGATCTGGCTGATGACCGCTGCCGCGCTCTCCCTGACCGGTGCTGCCCTGATCGCGAGACTCATCAATCTGCCGCTCAAACAACTGTCGCATGCGGCAGGCCGGGTGCGTGAAGGGGATTTTGAGGCCAGCTCGCTGGATGAAACCGTCGTGACCAGCGAAATCCGGGCGGTCAATATCGGATTCAACCGCATGACCCAGAAGCTCGCCAAGATCGAAATGGACCGGGCCATCATGCTGGCCGGCATTTCGCATGACCTGCGCACGCCACTGGCGCGGCTGCGCCTGGAGACCGAGCTGAGCGTGTCAGACCCCGAGGCGCGGGCCAACATGGCGGCCGACATTGCTCAGCTCGACGCCATCATCGGCAAGTTTCTGGACTACGCCCGCCCAGGTGCAGTTCGCCTCAGCCCAGTCTCACTGCGTGAAGTCATTGATGCCAGCCTGTTCAGCATGCGTCATTGCAGCGACATGCAATTCAACCTGGACTTGCCCGAGGATCTGGTGGTGATGGTGGACGAGGTCGAGTTGGGGCGCGTACTGACCAACCTGATCGAAAACGCGCGTCGGTACGGCAAAACGCCCGAGACCGGCGTCGCCGTCGTCGACATCGCCGCCAAGGCCCGCGATAACTGGGTTCTGTTGCGCGTTCGGGACCATGGTCCGGGTGTGCCGGACACCCAGCTGGCCCAACTGACCAAGCCGTTTTACCGGGGAGAAGAAGCCCGCACTGAGGCCAACGGCGCCGGCCTGGGCCTGTCAATTGTGGAGAAAACGATTGACCGCATGGGCGGCACCTTCAACCTGAGCAACACATCCTCCGGCGGACTGGCCGCCAACATCAAGCTGCAGCGCGCACCCAAAACCTGATTTATCCCTGATTGCGGGCGCAGGCGCTGTACTGGAGGCCTAACGGCGCTTCGCCTTGAAGCTCGTACCCGCTGCCGGCTTGCCGCCGTTGTCGCGCGGTGGCAGGCCCGTATGCTGGGTCAGCAGTCGCCCTTTTTCCACGGTGCTCCCGGTGGTTGATTGACTCGCCTTGACAGTAGAGTTCTTGCGCCGCGCACTGCTGTAGTTGCCGTCGGTGAGCGGCTGAAAGGTCGGAATCAGGTGGTGCTTGCCGTTACCGATCAAATCGGCGCGGCCCATGGTCTTGAGGGCTTCGCGCAAGAGCGGCCAGTTATTGGCATCGTGGTAGCGCAAAAAGGCCTTGTGCAGGCGCCGGCGTTTCTCGCCGCGCACGATGTCCACGGTCTCACTGTCGCGGGTGATCTTGCGCAGCGGGTTCTTGTTGGTGTGGTACATCGCCGTGGCCGTGGCCATGGGGCTGGGGTAGAAGGTTTGCACCTGATCGGCCCTGAAACCACTCTTTTTGAGCCAGATGGCCAAATTCATCATGTCTTCATCGCTGGTGCCGGGGTGGGCCGCAATGAAGTAGGGAATCAAAAATTGTTTTTTACCTGCTTCCAGGCTGAACTTCTCAAACAAGGTCTTGAATTTGTCATAAGAGCCAATGCCGGGCTTCATCATCTTGGTCAGCGGGCCTTGCTCTGTGTGCTCGGGCGCGATCTTGAGGTAGCCGCCCACATGGTGCGTGACCAGTTCCTTGACGTACTCCGGGCTTTGCACGGCCAGGTCGTAGCGCAGGCCGGAACTGATCAGGATCTTTTTCACCCCTTTGAGCGCCCTGCCCCGGCGGTACATCTTGATCAGCGGGGCGTGGTCGGTGGTGAGGTTCTGGCAAATACCGGGGTACACGCAGCTGGGCTTGCGGCACGCGGCCTCAATCTCGGGACTGCGGCAACCCAGGCGGTACATATTGGCCGTGGGTCCGCCCAGGTCGGAAATGGTGCCGGTGAAGCCCTTCACCTTATCGCGGATGTCCTCGATTTCCTTGATGACCGAGTCTTCAGAGCGGCTCTGGATAATGCGCCCCTCATGCTCGGTGATCGAACAAAAAGTGCAGCCGCCAAAGCAGCCGCGCATGATGTTGACGCTGAACCGGATCATCTCCCACGCCGGGATCTTGGTGTCGCCGTCATGACTGCCGGCTTCATCGGCGTAGGCAGGATGCGGGCTGCGCGCATAGGGCAAGTCAAACACCATGTCCATCTCGGCAGTGGTCAGCGGAATGGGTGGTGGCGTGATCCACACATCACGCGCGGTCACCCCCTCGCCGTGCGCCTGCACCAGTGCACGGGCGTTGCCAGGGTTGGTTTCCAGGTGCAGCACGCGGTTGGCGTGGGCATACAGAACGGCGTCGCTCTTGACCTGCTCGTAACTGGGCAGGCGAATCACGGAGCGGTCACGCGGGGGTACTTTGAGCTTGCCGACCAGCGCCGGGTTGGGCATGAAGGTGAGCGGCTTGATGGCCGGATTCACCTCTGATTTAATGCCTTTTTGGCCAATGGCCGACATATCCATTGGCTTGGATGCATCAACTTGTATAGCATCTTCCTTGCTGCAGGTGCCGCCCTTTTCAGCCGCCTGCTCGCTGGTGGTCATGTAGGGGTTGACATGCGACTCCACCCGGCCTGGCTCGTCCACGCTGGTGGAGTCAATCTCCATCCAGCCCCGGCCGGTCTCGTCGTCCGGGCGTCGCACAAAGGCGGTGCCGCGCACATCGGTGATGTTTTGCACCGGCTCACGGGCGGCGAGGCGGTGGGCAATCTCCACAATCGCGCGCTCGGCGTTGCCGTACAGGAGCAAATCGCACTTGGCATCCACCACGATGGAGCGGCGCACCTTGTCGCTCCAGTAGTCGTAATGGGCAATGCGACGCAAGCTGCCTTCAATGCCACCCAAAATGATCGGCACGTCTTTGAAGGCCTCGCGGCAGCGCTGGCTGTACACAATGGCGGCGCGATCGGGACGCTTGCCGCCGATGTCACCGGGCGTGTAGGCATCGTCACTGCGGATCTTGCGGTCTGCCGTGTAACGGTTGATCATGGAGTCCATGTTGCCTGCCGTCACACCCCAGAACAAATTGGGCTTGCCCAGCGCCTTGAACGGGTCCGCGCTTTGCCAGTCGGGCTGGGCGATGATGCCGACCCTGAAGCCTTGGGCCTCCAGCATGCGGCCAATCACCGCCATGCCAAAGCTGGGGTGGTCCACATAGGCATCGCCCGTGACCAGGATGATGTCGCAACTGTCCCAGCCCAATTTATCCATCTCCGCGCGGCTCATGGGCAGGAAGCCCGCCGTGCCAAAGCGGGCCGCCCAGTATTTGCGATAGCTAGACAGCGGCTTGGCGGCGCGCGCGAAAAAAGAGACGTCAACGGGGGCGTTCATAGGGAAACTCAGAAGGGGGAGGTGTCTGAGTGTAAGGTTTTGCGTTTGACACCACCCCTGCAGGGGGTACCGCAGCGTGTTCCTTGTCGCTCGCGGCAACGGGGTTGTGATCATCCGGAGCAAGGGCAGAAGCTACGGAACCCAGAAAACGGGCGAAAACCGGGGGGCCTGAGGTTGAACGATAGCTAAAGTCTGAGAATTGGGAAAAGATAATTATTGTTGGACGGGTCGCGCTTACTGCCGTAAATTGACCCCGACAAGAATTTTAGAGTGAAGGTCATCGCCATGTTGTATTTTTTGCCCCCCGTTCTGGTGGGTCTTGTTGCCACGCTGCTGATGGTGTTGAACGCCCTGTTTTGGGTGCCCATCCTGCTGCTGGTCTCCGTCGTGAAACTGACTATTCCGCTCAAAAAAGTGCGGCTTTTGATTGATCCCGTCTTGCTGCGCATCGCCGAGGCCTGGATTTCGGGCAACAGCGCCTGGATGGCCCTGACCCAGCGCACGGTGTGGGATGTGCAAGGCGTCGAAGGGCTGACCCCGCGCAGCTGGTACTTGGTCAATTGCAACCACCAGTCATGGGTGGACATTTTGGTGCTGCAGCACCTGCTGAACCGGCGCATTCCCCTGCTCAAGTTTTTTCTCAAGCACCAATTGATCTGGGTGCCGGTGATGGGGCTGGCCTGGTGGGCGCTAGAGTTTCCGTTCATGCGCCGTCACAACGAGGAGTTCTTGAAGAAACACCCCGAGATGCGAGGCAAAGACCAGGAAACCACCCGCAAGGCCTGCGAAAAATACGCTCTCATTCCTACCAGCGTGATGAATTTTCTGGAAGGCACCCGTTTCACAGCCGCCAAACACCAGCGCCAAAACTCGCCCTACAAACACCTGCTCAAACCCAAGGCCGGCGGCATTGCGCTGGCCCTGAACGCCATGGGGAATAAGTCTCAGGCGATTCTGGATGTGACCATCGTGTACCCCGATGGCGCGCCAGATTTCTGGCAGTTTTTAACCGGGAAAGTGCAACGCATCACCGTGCGGGTGCGCTCCCTGCCCGTGCCTCGGCAGTTGGCGCAAGGCGATTACGCCGGGGACCCGGCCGTGCGCGAGGCCTACCAGCAGTGGGTGCAGCAGATGTGGCTGGACAAAGATGCCCGAATTGAGTCAATCCTTCAGAACAAGACAGCGCCATGACCCTGATCCAGCGCTACACCCCCCAATGGGTCAGCCACTACCGACGTGAGCACTTGAGTGACGACCTGATCGCCGGCCTGATCGTCACCGTGTTGGTCATCCCGCAGAGCTTGGCCTACGCGCTGCTCGCAGGCTTGCCGCCGCAGGTGGGTTTGTACGCCAGTATCTTTCCGGTCATTGCCTACGCCCTGCTGGGCAGCAGCATGACGCAGGCCGTGGGGCCGGTGGCTATCACGGCCATGATGACCTTTGCAGTGCTGTCGCCCCTGGCTGCGCCGGGCAGCCCGCAGTACCTGATGTTGGCGGCCACGCTGTCGCTGTTTTCTGGCATTCTGGTGCTGGTTTTTGGCGCCTTGCGGCTGAGGTTTTTGTCGCAGCTGTTGAGCCGGCCTGTCATCAGCGGATTTATTTCGGGATCAGCCGTGTTGATTGTGCTGAGCCAGGTCAAATTTTTAGTCGGTGTTTCGCCTCAAGGCAGCAGCAGTTGGCAGGTGCTGATCTCCCTGTTTGAGAATTTCCCACAAACCAACCAAGTCACACTGGCCATTGGCGCTACGTCCCTGGTTCTGCTGTTTGCTGCAAAGCGATGGCTGGCCGGTGCGCTGATCCGGGTGGGCGTTCCCAAAAGACGAGCCGACTTCGCGGTCCGCCTGACCCCATTGGCCGTGCTAATCGTCGCAACAAGCGTGGTCATCGCTCTCGAACTGGATGTGAATCGCGGCGTGGCGGTGGTCGGCGAGGTCAAGGAGGGGTTGGCTTCGTTCACGTTTTTCGTGCCTGACCCCCAGATGCTGGAGCTGCTGATGGGGCCCGCACTCATTCTGGCGCTGATCGGCATGGTGCAAAACATCACCATGGCGCAGGCGCTGGCCATTCGGTGCCGTGAAAAAGTGGACACCAACCGCGAGTTGGTGGGCTTGGGGGCGGCCAACATCACCGCAGCTTTTTATGGCGGTATGCCGGTAGGCGGAGGCTTATCCAGGTCGGCGGTCAACACCGCTGCGGGGGCTCAGAGCCCGCTGGCCAGCATCGTGTCGGCCTTGAGCATGCTCGCCATTGTGGCCCTGGGCACCCACTGGCTGGCCAAACTGCCGCTGGCCGTGCTGGCCGCCAGTATTGTGGTGGCCGCCATCAGCATGGTGGATGTGCAAGCCCTCAAACAAGCCTGGGCCTATGACCGTGCGGACGCATTGGCGCTGCTGGGCACCGCTTTGGGCGTGCTGGTGTTGGGCATACAGCAAGGCATTGCGGTGGGCATCGGCCTGTCGCTGGCCGCACTGCTGCTGCGCGCCAGCACGCCACACATCGCCGTGATCGGACGAATCCACGGCACGGAGCACTTCCGCAACGTGGAGCGCCACGGCGTTGAAACCCTGCCGGGCGTGCTGTTCCTGCGCATTGACGAAAGCTTGTTCTTCGGCAACCTCAGCGCGGTGGAGGCCAGGCTGACCCTGGAGTTGGAGAAGTCACCCGACACGCATGACCTGGTCCTGATCATGAGCGCGGTCAACCGTATCGACACCACCGCCATGGAAGTACTCACCAATTTAAATCGCGAACTGGCCGAGCACGGCGTTCGCCTGCACCTCGCTGAAGTGAAGGGCCCGGTACAAGACCGGCTGGAGCGGTCGCCCCTGTGGCCCGCCTTGTCGGGTTCGGCGCATCTGTCGGTGAATGAGGCCTTTGAGTCGTTTAAAGCCTGAGGGCTGTTGCAGGCAGCAAAGAGCATGGGGGGGGGGTGCCCGGCCACTGGCCCTTTCCGGATGGCCGCTACAAGCCCGTAAAAAAGTCATCGCTCGCAACCGACCTGCGGCGAAAGACGAGATTTCGCAAACACATGACATGTTCGGGGTTGAGGGGCAATTCGGGCATTGAGTTTGCGCAACCGCCAGGTGACCCGCGGCGAATTCAATGGGCTCATGACATTCCATTTTTTCTCCAAGCGTTTTCTGCGAATGCCCTGGTTTGCCTGCGTAGGCACTTTTATGATGGCCTTGCCCGCACGGGCGCAAGCCACCTGGGGCCTGGCGGTGGCGGGTCCGCTGGGGCCGCTGTGGAGCCTGTGCTTGCTTATTGCCATGGGCCTGCTGCTCCTGCTGCTCACCGTTTACGCTGTGCGGCACTACCTATTCACCTTGAACCGGTTGTTCTGCGCGCAGCGACACCCCTATGCCAGCATCGTCAGTGCCGATTGGCCCAGCGTCACGGTGTTGGTGGCGGCGCACAATGAAGAGGCTGTGATTGCCGGCTGCCTTGAGAACCTGATGAAGGTGGACTACCCGGCCCAGCGCCTGCTGGTGATGCCGGTGAATGACCGCTCCAGCGATGCCACCCGCATCATCATTGACGCCCTGGTGGAAAAGTACCCGGACCGCATTGAGGCGTTTCATCGGGTCGGTGGCAAGCCGGGCAAAGCGGCCGCCTTGAAGGAGGCCACGGCGCGCGTCAAGACCGACTTCATCATTGTCTTTGACGCCGATTACCTACCCTCACGGGGATTGATCCAGCGTTTGATGGCACCGTTTTTTGACCCCGAGGTTGGGGCGGTCATGGGGCGTGTGGTGCCGGGCAATGTGGGCGTCAACTTGCTGACCCGCTTGCTTGACCTGGAAAGATCCGGAGGCTACCAGGTGGATCAGCAGGCCCGGATGAACCTGGGCCTGGTGCCGCAGTACGGCGGCACAGTGGGCGGCATCCGCATTGCGGCGTTGGAGGCGGTGGGTGGATGGCATGACGATGTGCTGGCCGAAGACACCGACCTGACCTTTCGCCTGCTGCTGGGCGGCTGGCGCACGGTCTACCACAACCGGAGCGAGTGTTTTGAGGAAGTGCCGCAAAGCTGGGCGGTGCGGGTGCGTCAGATCAAACGCTGGGCCAAGGGCCACAACCAGGCTTTGGTGCGCCACAGCCGCACCCTGCTGCTCGACCGCAAAGTGCCACTGACCAAGCGCCTGGACGGCTTGCTGTTGCTCGGGGTGTACCTGATTTCACCGATGCTGATGTTGGGCTGGTTGCTCAGCTTGCTGCTGTACTTTACGGTGACCTTGCAGGTGTCCGCCCCCGCCGTGCTGCTGATTGCCTTCATGGGGCACAGCGCCTTGGGCAACTTTGCCGCCTTCTTTGAAATTGCTGCAGCCGCGCATCTGGACCGCAGCCACCGGCGGGTGCGCCTGATTGCATTCAACTGGCTGGGCTTTATCGTCAGCGCCGTGGCAATTGCCCACGCTGTGCTTGAACAAGCCCTGCTGGACCGATGGTCGAGTCGGTCTTTTCATTGGGACAAAACCGTGCGCTACCGGCGTGTGCCATCGGGGCCAGCGGCATGACCTGGCTGTTGTTGTTCGGCCTCACATGTCTAACAATTGTGTGGCCCATGCTGCCTGCCCTGAGCGAGTGGGCACGCCCTACCGACACCCTGCCGCTGCAAATTGACAGCTGTGACACGCTGGACCCACCTTGCCTTGCACGCGCCTTTGCGCACCAGCTGGCCACTGCTGTTGCCTCGGGGCAAGCACAGCTGGGGTCTTCAACTATGGCGCAGATCCCTGCGCTGGGCCAGTGGCCACTGACCGCCTTTGAACAAAGCACGGGTAGCACTCAACGGGTGTGGCACGCGCAAGGCGATGCCAGGATGCCTGCGGGAGTAAGGTTCGTGGCTGAGGTATCGGCACAGGGTGGGCTGCTCACGTCGGGCGGCATTTACCGCGCCTTGTGGGCTGGATGTCAACTTGAATTGACGCCAGGTACACAGGTGCTTCGGTGGGCCCATGGGGCCAGGGTTGATGTGGGTCATGGGTGCCATCTGAAAGGACGCATCAGCGCCCTGGAATGGATCACGGTCGGTGAGGGCACGACTTTTGTCTTGCTGCATGCACCGGTTGTGCGCTTCTTGCCCCAAGCCGCCAAGCGCGCAGAGACAGCCAACCAGCCTGTCGAGCCAGCCAGCGTGTTCCACCTGGGTCTGCCGAAGGACGTCGAGTGGGATGCCTCGGCAAAACGTGGCGTCTGTGAGAGCGCCTTGAAGGTCGAGCCAAACTCTGCCTGGCGGGGGGATTTGGTATGCCGAGACTCCCTGTTTGTGGGCCACGGCTGCAACGCCCACGGCAGTCTGAAGGCGCAAGGCGACCTGGTTCTGGCCGCTGACACCAGCGTTACCGGCAGCGTGGTCGCCGAAGGCCAAATCACCCTGAAAACGGGCTGCAGGGTTCGCGGGCTGGTAGTGTCAGAGACTGCCATCGTGATCGGCTCCGGTTGCATGATCGGCACCCCTGACCACCCCGCAACGGTGGCAGCACCCCGCATCCAGGTCGCCTCCGACGTCGTGGTGTTTGGCACCTTGTGGGCGGGAGAACGTGGCAGCGCCGAGGGCTTGGCCGATGCGTTGACACAGGCTCAAGCGACTGCCCAGGCACCCAACGAGATTTTGATTCACGAGGCCAAAGCATGAAGCGCAGCCGCCTTTTTTCACTGCTGCCGCGAAGCTTTGTGGTGGTGCTGATGGGCTTGACATTCACGACCTGGAGCATCATGGTCGATCGCCGCGCACCACCAGCCCCGGTCACAGACCTGACCCATCTGGTGCTGCTGGTACCGGATAACCTGCCCGAAGGCGATGTGGGGGTGCATGCCTGGCGGGACGCCGCCGCAGAGCTGGGGTTCGCACTGGAGGTCGTTCCTGCCTCGAAACTTCTGCGTTCTGCCGGCTTGGCGCGCAACGCGGCCCTGATCCTGCCCGACATGATTCATCGTCAGATGAACAACGCCCTGATTACCCACCTGCAACACCGGGTACGCGACGGTGCCCGCGTGATGCTGGTGCATGACGCAGGGGTGGCTGACATGGATGACCAATACCATCCCAGGCAGTCCCGGCTGTCAGAGATGGCCGGTGTGCGCTACGCCCTTTACGGCCAGTTGAAAACCGCCATGCTGAGCACGCAGGAGGCCTGGGTGGATGTAGATGCGCTGACCCTGCTGCGCCTGCCCCCTGGAAAACTCATGCGGCAAGACTCAGATCGGCCACTCACCAGCGCACAAATACCACCCCGCAGCGAAGAAAAGCTGGCCGTAGCTGGCTACCACTACGGTCCCCTGCACTATCCCGCCTTTGCAACCAAGGGCACTTTTCAGGGGCAGCGGCTGATGCACGGCGCGGGTGACAACTTGCTTGCTGGCTTGCACCACATGGGTCAGGGCCAGGTACTGTTTGTCAATCTGCCGCTAACGTACTTGAAGTTGCGTACCGACGGTTTTTTCATGCACAGTTTTTTGCGCTACTTTGCGCAGGACCTGGCGCACTTGCCACAACTGTCCGAGATGCCGAAGGGTGTGGGAGCGTTGATCATGAACTGGCACATCGATTCGGCAGCGGCACTTCCCGCCATTGAGCAACTCGCCGAGTTGGGGGTGTTCGAGCAAGGGCCTTATTCGGTACATCTCACTGCTGGCCCTGACGTGGACGTGCCGGGCGATGGAGGTGGTACAAATCTTGAAAACAATGCGCGGATGCGTGAATGGGTAAGCCGTTTTGTGGCGCGTGGTGACGCAATTGGCAGCCACGGTGGTTGGATTCACAACGAGTTTGGGCGCCTTGTCAGCACACAGCCGCAAGCCCGATCGGTTGAATTGATCGAGCGTAATTCTGCCGTTGTCAGCCAGGCCAGTGGTCAACCCATACGGGAGTATTCGGCACCGCTAGGCAACCAGCCCGCCTGGGTGACGCCGTGGCTGCGCGCGCGCAATATTCACGCTTACTACTTCACCGGCGACATCGGCATGGCCCCCACCCGCAGCTACCAGGACGGCCTGCGTAGCCCCGCGGACATGTGGGCGTTCCCCGTCTTGAGTTATGGCCGCTTCGCGGCGCTGGAAGAGGCGCACACCAACGAATCGCCCGAGGCTGAGGTAGCTGCCTGGTTAAACGATGTTGCCGATTTTTGTGCCGAACACAAAACAGCGCGGCTCATGTACTTTCACCCGCCCGGAATGATGATTTATCCGCAGGCCTTTCAGGGCTGGCTTCGGCACACCCAGGCACTGACGCGCACCGGGCGCTTGCGCTGGATGACGATGACCCACTATACCGACTTTGCGAACCGCCGCCTGCAGGTCCGGTGGCGGGTGCAGGCTGACGCATCCACCCCGCTGCGGATGCACCTGGAGGCCAGCCATGCGCAATCCCTTGACCAGATGAGCTGGCAGTTCCCTGTGCAACGGTACGCCCAACCCGAAATACAGGAGGGACAAGCGCAGGTGCATCGTGACGGCATTTTTTGGCGAGTCACTGCCAGTCATTCACCCCGTCTGGTGGTCAGCCTGCCTTTGCTCCCGACGCAAACACCGGACGCCGACACGCTGACACCGCCACCACTGGAACTCCGCTTTGAGCCGCAATGCTGCCGCCGCTCGACCTGACAACCCACCACCCTGGATAAACCGCCCCATGCCATTACCACCCACGCCCTGCGACGCATCCCCTGTCGTGATTTCAGTTGGTACGCGCCCTGAAATCATCAAGATGGCACCGGTACATGCCGAGTTCCGCCGCCGTGGCGTTCCTGTGGCCTGGGTGCACACCCGCCAGCACCAGGAAATGGCTGACACCCTGTACGATTTTTTTGACATCCAACCCGAACATCAGGTTGCACTGCAGCGGCGCAATGGCAGCCTTGCCCATCTAAACAGCCAACTGCTGGAGGGCCTGTCAGAATTGTTTGAACGCCTGTCCCCGTGCGCTGTGCTGGTACACGGGGACACGACCAGCACGCTGGCCTCGGCCCAGGCCGCCTTCTACCTGAATGTGCCGGTTGGTCATGTGGAGGCCGGCCTGCGCACATTCATGCCCCGTGAGCCGTTCCCGGAGGAAAAAAACCGTGAACTTACCGCCCGACTTGCGTGCTGGCACTTCGCACCCACTGCCGGGGCAGCTGCCAATCTGGTCCGCGAAGGCATCAACGGCGCCAGTGTGCACACCGTGGGCAACACCGCTGTGGATGCAGCACTCGCCACCTGTGCCCGGCTTGACCAGCTGTTGGCCCAGGGCGGTGCTGCCTTGCCTGCCGAAATCGGCCCTTTGCAGCGCAATGTGGGCGTACGACGGTTGGTGACCGTCACCGCCCACCGGCGAGAGAACTGGGGCGATGGCATTCGCAGCACCGCGCGCGCCGTCGCCCGTTTGCTGACTGACCACGACGACCTAGCTGTGATTTGGCCCGTGCATGGCAACCCGGCGGTCAAAAATACCGTCCACACCGAACTCGGCGGGCTGGCCGACTCGCTGGGCGGCCGTCTCACGCTGTGCCCGCCGCTGGACTACCCGACGCTCTTGTGGTGCCTGCGCCGCAGTGTTTTGGTGCTCACCGATTCTGGTGGCATTCAGGAAGAAGGTGCCGCGCTCTCGGTGCCGGTCCTGGTACTGCGCAACACCACCGAGCGGCCAGAACTGATTGACGCCGGCGCGGGAATACTGGCAGGCACCAATGAGGCACGCATCGTCTCACTCGTGTCACACCTGCTCTCTGATGCCTCGGTGTTGACACGCATGCGTGCTGCCATCAATCCCTTTGGCGACGGCCACACATCGGCCAGGGTGGCCGACATTTTGCAGCGTGAACTTGGAATCTGAATGACACACCCACTGAACACTCCACGCCAGGTTATTTGTTTGAGCATCGGGGTGATGCTCGCCGGCATGGCTTGCGCGCATGGCACTCAAGCACTACGCACCACCATGGAGTTGTCCGGCTCTGCCGGGCAACTCAGCGCCGGGTTCCCTGACGCCGAAGCCCTGCTGCTGCGGGGTACCTGGGATTTCGAGGGGGGCAACATCTTGCATCTGGAGGCACTCAAAGAAAAAAAATTCTCCACTCAGGGCGGCATTGCGGGGATCGGCTTCACGAAGGCCTTGTCGCCCGACTGGTCTGTGGCGGCTAACCTGGCTCTGGGGCATGGCGGCGCCAACTGGGCCACGTCACGGGTGGATGTCGAAGCCGCTGTCAAATGGGGCGAAGCGCGTAACACCGTGACACGGGCAGGCCTGTACAAAGCCCGGTTTGCAGGCAATCGCAGTGACCGGGGCCTGCAGCTGGCGGTGGCCCACTATCTGCCGATCGCGCTGGTTCTTGAAGCTGGCATGCTCTTCAATACCAGCGAGCCGGGTGCGGTGCAATCGCACATGCCCTTCATCAGCGCAACAGCAGGCCGTGAAGGCCACCAATATGTCACTTTCCGTTTAAGCAGTGGTACCGAGGCTTACCAGGCGGTTGACGTGGATCGCCAGTTGGTGGACTTTAGGAGCCAGACCTTCAGCCTGGGCTGGCGACGCTGGCTGGACCGCCAGTCGGGTGTCATCGTTCAGGCCGAGCATTACCGCAACCCAAGCTATGAGCGCACAACGCTCGGTGCCGGCCTGTTCAGCCAATGGTAATGACCCCACGCCCGCCCCTACAAGCTTCACAACCGGCGGCGCGGGGACACCGTGGCGGCGTGATATTGCCGCACCGATCCATTCACAGCCTGGCCTTGCCAAAACAGCGCATCGCGAGCGGCATGCTAACCGCGCTGGCCTTTACCCTCGCACTGGTCTGGATGCAGCCGTGGGTTGCTGCGTGGTGGAGTCAGCAGGTGGTGTGGTGGATGCACGCACTGCCCTTGCCGGGGCAATTCACACCCGCCCAGGAAGGATCACGGGACCTGTTTGCGCTGTCAGTACCCATAATAGATGTGCAGTTGCGAGGCACTCATCCGGCCGAGCCTGCAGCGCACGCCCTGGCAGCCATCAGCGTGTGGATATTGAGCGGATGGCTCCCTGACAGTGCCAAACCAGCCGCGTTTTTCTTGCGCCTGGGTGCGCTCATCATCGGTGCCTCGGTGATTTATTTCCAACTGTGGCCGGCGAGTTTTCCGCATTCCCTCATGAACCACATCGGCGGTGGACTGCACCAAAGCTGGGCGCTGATGGTACTGACACCCTGGCTGCACTTGTGCACCTTCTACCTGTTTCCCTTTGCGCTGTGGCAGCGCTTTGCGCTGACCGCTTTGACCCTGGCGTTCCTGTTTCTCCTCGCCCCTTTGCAGTATGCGACCCATGCGGCACTGGTTTACCAGCTGGGCCTGATGGTGTTGCCCCTGTTGCATTTGCTGTTCGGGGTCATGGTCCCGATCCTGGGTTTTGTCGCCCTTTATGGCTGGGGCATGAGCTGGCATAACCCGGAGAGCAGCCAGAAAGAGGCCTGACACCATGCGCCGTTTCTTGCTGCCCCTGGTGCTCGTGTCCGCCTGCGACGCAACTGGTGCCTCTGGTAAAAGTGCGGAGGTCATCGTGGACAGCCCCTGTCTGGCCGGTGGCCTGGTCGACAGCGAGTTTCGCGACGGCGCACTGAAGGTTCTTGAGCGGCTTGCGGTGCAGGCACCCGGACGCACGTCTCATGGAGCGGTGCGGACCCACCACACCGCCGGTCATGTAGACGCCCAAGGCCATGCCTGGCACCAAGTGTCGGCCTACCAGGTCAACCTCGGCCTGATCGGTGCCTTGCGTGTGGCCCCGCAGTTGCTGCCGCTGGCCGCCGACTGGCTGCGCTGGCAGGCCCGACACATGGCCAGGCAAGGTGCGAGCCGGGGTGTTGTGCTTGACCATTGGGTGCGTGCGCAAGACCATGAGGAATCCACCTGCCCGTCGGGCATGGCGCAGTCGCTGTGCGGGGCTGTTGATGCCTATGACAGCACAGCCGCGTCCACCTTATTGATGGCCGACGCCTACGTTCGCCATGGTGGCGACCCATCGGTACTGCGCGAACCCCTGATGCGCGAGGCGCTTGAGGCAGCCGCTACGGCGCTGCGGGAACTGGGCACACCCGAGGGGCTCACCCTGGCCAAACCAACCCACCGCGTGGCCTACACGATGGACGTGGTTGAGGTCACTGCTGGCTGGCGGGCATGGGCGCGCGTGCAGCGCTTTGTCTATTCAGAGCCCCAGTCCGGCGAAATCAGCCTGGGTGCCGCCCGCCGCGGCGAAGCGGCCATGCGCGCTCACCTATGGGACCCAGCCGCCGGGGCCTGGCGCACCAGCCTGGGTGCGGGTGCGCCCCAAGCGGGGCGCTGGTACCCCGACACGATGGCACAGTCCTGGCCTTTTTTGTGGGGCACCGACACCGGCAAAAACGGGCGTGCCCGCGAGGCATGGCGCCGGGCCATTGCCCGCTGGCAAGGCCCACCCCATTGGGCACAGCACCAGGCCGACCCCGACGGTTTTTGGTGGCCAGCGGTGGCCGTGGCTGCCCACTGCATCGGCGACACCGATGCCGCTCGCCGTTGGGTCGCCCGTGCGCGCCAGCAGTGGCTGGATCCACTTGAC
>CAZBKX010000706.1:0-2583 GCA_964492535.1 uncultured Rhodoferax sp.
GCGAGACCCTGCTGGAGGCCTACCTTGATGCCGCAGAGCGCAAGCAGATTGATCTGGGCCTGGATGTGCAGGCCGTGCATGTGGATGGCCACGACTGGTTGCTGCGGGAGCTGATTTGCAATCTGCTGGACAACGCCTTGAAATACACCCCTGAGGGCGGGGCGGTCACGCTGCGCTGCGCACCCGCCACGGCGCAGCGTGCGCCCTTGCTGGAGGTCGAGGACAACGGGCCTGGCGTGCCACCCGCACAGCGACTGCGGGTGCTGGAGCGTTTTTACCGGGTGCCGGGCACGGCCATCGAAGGCAATGGCCTGGGACTGGCCATCGCCAACGAGATTGCGCGTGTGCACCGCAGTGAACTGGTCATCAGCAGCGGTGCGAGCGGGCAAGGCGCTCGGGTCACCCTGGTTTTTGCCGCCTGACCCCCGCCCAAACCCTTGCTTGCGCTATGCGAGAATGAAATTCAATCCTTGCTTTGCGCTCCATGTCTGACGTTGAACCCAACCCCTCTTTGCCGCATGTGTCTGCCACGACCGGCGTTGACAACTCCCCTGCCGCCCGCAAACGCCCCAAACCGGGCGAGCGCCGGGCGCAGATTCTGCAAGCGCTGGCCGCCATGCTGGAGCAGCCCGGCGCAGAGCGCATCACCACCGCCTCGCTGGCGGCGCGCCTGGCGGTGAGCGAGGCCGCTTTGTACCGGCACTTTGCCAGCAAGGCCCAGATGTACGAGGGTTTGATCGAGTTCATCGAGCACACGGTGTTTTCCCTCATCAATCAGATTAGCGAGCGTGAGCATGCGCCTGACACTCAGCAGGCACGCGCCGTGGTGGCGATGTTGATACAGTTTGCCGAGAAAAACCCCGGATTGAGCCGCGTCATGGTGGGCGATGCGCTGGTGTTTGAGAACGAGCGCCTGCAGCAACGCATGAACCAGTTGTTTGACAAGATCGAATCCACCTTGAAGCAGAGTTTGCGTGGTTCCAGCGGGATCACCGGCTCCGCCACGCCGACCGTGGACGCCCAAGTAAGGGCCTCCGTTTTGTCAGCATTTGTGATGGGGCGCCTGCAACGCTTTGCCCGCTCGGGATTCAAGCGACTGCCCTCCGAGCACCTTGAGGCCAGCCTCACCCTCATTCTTTGAACGTACGGCGGCGTTTGATCCCGACCATGCCGCTTGCCATGCATCAAATAGTCAAAGGGTAAACCCGCACACCTCCTAGAAAAATCTCTCTAGAAGTTGCAAGGGTATGTCCAAGGCTTTGTAAATGTTGCAGAATAGAACGATCGTTCTTTTTTGTACCATGACTGTCTCCGCACTCCCCACCTCTACCCGGCGTACCGCCGCACGCTCCAGCACGCCTGGTGCACGCGCTTTGCAAAAAGGCCAGCAAACCAAGCAGGTCATCGTGGACGCAGCCCTTGGCCTGGCCACCCAGATCGGATTGGAAGGCCTGAGCATTGGCGCCGTGGCCGAGGTCACCCAAATGAGCAAGTCGGGGGTGTTTGCCCACTTTGGCTCGCGTGAAGAGTTGCAGATCTCGGTCATTCGCGAGTACTACGCCCTCTTTTTCAACGATGTGTTTTCACCGGCCATGAACGAGCCGCGGGGCTTGCCCCGTGTACGCGCCCTGTTTGGCAACTGGATGAAGCGCGTGGCCGTCGAGCTGCAGTCCGGCTGCATCTTTATCAGTGGTGCGGTGGAGTTCGACGACCGGCCCGGCCCAGTGCGCGACGCGCTGGCCAGCTCGGTCGACACCTGGCTGGCGGCCATGTACCGCGCCATTGTCCTGGCCAAGGAAGAAGGGCATCTGCTCGCCGGTGCCGACGAAGAGCAGATGGCCTTCGAGATCCATGGCCTTATCCTGGCGCTGCACTACGAGGCGCGATTTCTGAAAAAAGCCGGTGCGCTGGCGCGTACCCACAAAGGCTTTGAGAACATTCTTGCCCGTTACGCCCCTCTGGCGCTAACGCCACCCGGTCCGTCCCTGAAATCAACCCCCTCCAACAAGGAATAATCACCATGCCAACCTACACCCCGCCTCTGCGTGACATGCAATTTGTGATGCACGAGTTGCTCCATGTCGTGGACGATTTCAAGCAACTCCCCCAGCATGCCGACATCGATGTTGACACCATCAATGCGGTGCTGGAAGAAGGCGGCAAGTTCGCCACCGACGTGATCTTCCCCATCAACATCTCGGGCGACACCGAGGGCTGCACGCTGAACCAGACCACCCACGAAGTCACCACCCCCACGGGTTTCAAGGAGGCTTACGCCACGTACGTTGAGGGCGGTTGGGCCGCTCTGGGCTGTGACCCCGAGTTTGGCGGTCAAGGCTTGCCTCTGGTGGTGAACCAGTGTTTTTATGAAATGCTCAACAGTGCCAACCAGGCCTGGACCATGTACCCCGGCCTGACGCATGGCGCCTATGCCGCGCTGCATACCCACGGCACCCCTGAGCAAAAGCAGACCTACCTGCACAAGATGACCAGTGGCGAATGGACAGGCACCATGTGCCTGACCGAGCCCCATTGCGGCACCGACTTAGGGCTGATGCGCACCAAAGCCGAACCGCAAGCCGA
>CAZBKX010000707.1:0-1551 GCA_964492535.1 uncultured Rhodoferax sp.
GCCTTGCAGCCAGGCATCCTTGGCGCGCATGCCGCACTGCGGGCAGTGGCGGTTGCGGCACGAGTGGTATTGCCAGTGGCTGTGGCTACAGGTGTCACACGCCAATTGCTGGCCACCCAGCGCGCCCGTGCGGCAGGCAACAATACCCCGCCAGGCCTTGGCCTGAGGTGTGCTCAGCGCGTGGGGCCATCCCCTGCGCCATTCATTTGCCACCCACCTTCTGCAAGCTGGCACCGACATCCGAACGGTGCAAGAGTTGCGGGGCCACTCGGATGTCAGCACCACCATGATTTACACCCATGTAATCAGAGTGGCAGCGGGGGGTATGGCCAGCCCGCTGGATGCGCTCGGTAGCTTGGTGTAATGAATGACTGCTCCCGCTGCACAGCAATCACAGTTTTTCGCACGACAACCCGCCCCAACGCCGCTTCTTAACCCGCACCGACCCCCGCCACCTCCCATAGCCGAACCCCTGACGTTTCCAGGTGCGTCAAATACACCCGCACCTCAAATTCGAGCTGGTGGTAGCTGGGCTCCATGTAGGTGCAGAATTGGTAGAAGGCCTTGTCATGGGCGCGTTCCTTGATGTGGGCCAATTCATGCACCGTGATCATTTTCAAAAACTCCGGTGGGGTGTCCTTGAACAGCGACGCAATGCGGATTTCCCGCTTGGACTTGAGTTTGCTGCCCTGTACGCGCGAGATGGTGGTGTGCGTGCCCAGCGCGTGGGCCACCACTTGCAGCTTGCTGTCAAAGGTGACCTTGTTGAGCGGCTCGGTGCCTCGCAGGTGGGCTTGTTTGAGTGTCTGCACATAGTCATACAGCGCCCTGTCGGTGCGCAGACCGTGGCCGCTGGGGTACTTTTTCAAGAGCCAGGCACCGAGGCCCTGGCCGTTAATGATTTTTTCAACCTGGGCCAGCGTGTCGCTTGAATAACCCTGCAGGTATTTCAAGGACGTTTGTGCTATTGAATTCATAAGTAAAAATCAATAGATTCGCCGGCCAGGGGCTGCATTTGCTTAGGATTCTCGGCGCAGGGCCGGAAACAGGATGACGTCGCGGATGCTGCTGCTGTCGGTCAGCAGCATCATCAGCCGGTCCAGACCCACGCCGCAGCCGCCGGTGGGGGGCATGCCGTATTCCAGCGCGCGGATGAAGTCGTGGTCGTAGTACATGGCTTCGTCGTCGCCATCGTCCTTGGCAGCCACTTGGGCGTGAAAGCGGGCGGCTTGTTCTTCGGCATCGTTCAACTCCGAGAAGCCGTTGCCGAATTCGCGGCCGGTGATGTACAGCTCAAAACGCTCGGTCACCCCGGGCTTGTGGTCGCTGGCGCGGGCCAGCGGCGAGATTTCGACCGGATGCTCACAGATGAAGGTAGGCTGCCACAGCTTTTCTTCCACGGTTTCTTCAAAGTACATGACCTGCAGGCTGGCCAGCGAGCGGGTGGAGAGTTTGTTTTTCCCCTCGCTCAAGCCCAGCTTGCGCAGGGCGTTGATGAGCCAGGCGGCGTTGTCGACCTTGAGCTCGGCGCTGCCTTCCAGTGCCGCGCCG
>CAZBKX010000708.1:0-3283 GCA_964492535.1 uncultured Rhodoferax sp.
CCTCCCAATGCGCCGCGGTGAGCGTGATTTTTTCCTCTTCGGCCAGTCGGACCGCGACCTCGGGGCTCCAGTCGGCCAGGTTCAGCAGGTAGCCCTCAAAGTCGGTGGCAAGCAGGGTGTCGTTGATGTCAGGGGCCATCAGGGTCTCCAAGTTTCAAATTGATCAGGGGCGGGTATCAAAGCCACGAGTGCGAGGTGCTGTGTGCCAGGGTGAGGTCCACAAAGCCGCCGTAGTCCACCAGGGTGATGCCCTCGATCAACTTTGGCGTGAGCCCGCGCGCATCCAGGTCCGGCTGCAGCGCATAGACCTTGAACGTGGCGCAGGCCTGGCGCACTTGGGCCTCGGTGGCGCTGCCGGTGGTGGCACCAGTCACGCCGTCTTCAATGAGCAGCAGCGCATGACCGGGTTGCAGGGTGCGCAGGCAGGTCTCCAGCGTGCGGGTCTGCAGGGGGGACTTGTTGATGATGTGCAGCATGGTGGTTCGGAGTGTTTAGAAGCTCAGGATCACGTCCTGCTCGGCCATCAGCTGGCCCAGTTGCGCGCTGCTGAGCACCTCCACCGGTACCAGCAGGTCTTGGAACTTCAGGCCGCGCTGAGTCATTGATTCGTCATCCACATACAGCTTCTCCAAGTCATAGCCCTCCAGAGCGCGAAAGGCAGGCGAGAAGTTCTTGATGCCAATGCCCTGCGTCTGCTGGCCCTTGACGAGTTGGTACACGCCGTCATCCATGAACACCAGGCTCACGTCCTGGTCAAAGGTGGCGGTGATCAGCGCCACCTCCAGGCTTTCAAGAGCGTAGATGGTGCCGTAAGGGGACTTGCGATTCACCAGCATGAATTTCTTGATGCGGGGGCCGCTGGGGAGGCTGGCTTGGGTTTCGCTCATGGGATTCTCTTGTAGGGGCTATCAGTCGCCAAAGGTAATGAGGCGGTCGGTCTTGATGCCGCTGTCCACCAGCTGGCCCAGCCCGGAAATACGAAAACCGGGTGCCAGCACCTCGGGCTTGATGCCCCGGCGCAGCGCCGCAGCCACACACACCACCAAGTCCACCTGGTGGTCGGTGGCCAAGGCCGTCCAGCGGTTGACCACATGGCGGTCGTCCTGCGGCGGTTCGGTCAGCCGGGTGGCGTTGTAGACCCCGTCATGGTAGAAAAAAATGCGCTGCACCTCGTGGCCTCGTGCCAAGGCTGCCGCCGCAAACTGGTAAGCGCTGTCAGACGCCTGGTGCGTGTAGGGGCCTTCACTGACCATCAATCCAAATTTCATCGCGGGTTCCTTCCTTGCCTTTGCGCTTTAACGCTGTTGCCACTTCATGGCGGCCACGGCGCCGCCGATGATGCCGGCCAGGGCAATCAACGAGCCCAGTGCCAGGGTGGATATGCCGGTCAGCCCCTGGCCCACCGTGCAGCCCATGGCGGTGACGCCACCAAAACCCATCAGCACCGCGCCCACCAGTTGAGTGCGCAGGTCGTCCAGCGAGGCAAACCCCTCCCAGCGAAATTTTTTCGTGGCCAGGGCATAGGCCATGGAGCCCAGCACCACACCCACCACGCTGGCAATTCCAAAGGTCACCCGCAGTGACTTGTCGGTCCACAGCATCAGCAGCTCCAGGCTGTAGGCCGTGGGCGCCACAAAGCTCAGCGATTCGATCGTGCGGGTGTTGGTGGCGAAATACACCGTCTCCAGAGTTTCCGGGTTTTCGCCGTACCCCAAGTGGCCCGTGAGAAACCAGCCCGCCACCACCAGTGAGCCCAGCACCAGCGCGCCCAGCACCTGCGACAGGTTGGCCCGAAACCGCTTGTCCTTGAATACAAATATCACCAGCCCCAGGCCCACGGCGCTCAGCGTGAGCAGCAAGGCGGTTTTTTCAGGAAGGCCGGTGAGACGGGCGAGCAATTGGGGAAGGCTTTGGTTGGTCAAACCCCAGACCGACAAATCCAGCGCCACGGGGTCCAGGTAGGCCACGCGCCACTGCGCAAACAGGCCCTTGAGCGTCATGTAGGCTGACATCGCCAGAACGATCAGCACCACCAGCGAGCGCAAGCTACCCCCGCCCAAGCGCACCAGGTTTTTATTGGTGCAGCCCGCAGCAATCGTCATGCCCACGCCAAACAGCGTACCACCCAGAGCCAAGGAGAGCCACGGCAACACCGGGCGCTGGTAGACCGACTTGCCCAGATCAATCCACCCGAAGAAATACAGCAAATTGGCACCCACCACGGCCACGGCAATGGTCAGCAGCCACATGCGCATGCGGCCCCAATGCTCCATATTGACCACGTCCGAGATCGCACCCATGATGCAAAAGTTGGTTTTGTTGGCCACGGCCCCAAAAATAAAGGCCAGCACAAAGCCACCCCAGACGACCAGGGTAGCGGGGCTCGCGGCATCAATCATGTCAAAGGCTCCGGATAGGAAAGAGGGTCAAATAAACAGGCACACGTCGGCTTCGCCGGCAAACTGCATGAAGGTCGCGGCGCCGCCAAAGCTCACGCCGTCAATGAATTCGCCGGGCTTGACATCGAACAGGTCCACGGTCATCTGGCAAGCCACGAACTTGACATCGGACTCCGCGCAGATGTCACGCAGTTCCTGCAGAGAGGCCACGCCCTTCTTTTTCATCTTTTTCTTCATCATCATCGTGGCCATGGACTCCATGCCCGGCAGCATCTGCATCATCACCGGCATGGGCACCGGCATTGGCATGGCGGGGTTGGCCAGCGGGCTGATCTTGATGCCGTCCAGGTTCTTGCGCAGAAGTTGCAGGCCGTAGAAGGTGAAGAAAATCTGCACGTCCCAGCCCAGCGCGGAGGCGGTGGAGGCGAGGATGAAGGGCGGATACGCCATGTCCAGCGTGCCTTTGGTGGCGATCAACGCCATCTTCTTGGTTGACATAGGTCGTGTGCTTTGGGTGGGTTCAGTTTTTCTGTGCCTGTGCGCGCCTCAAGCCTTCTTGAGGTAGAAGACGAACTTGCCGCCTTCGCTGCCTTGCTCCAGCAGCGCATTGCCGGTTTGCTCGGCAAAGGCGGCCATGTCGCACACCGAGCCGGGGTCGGTGGAGATCACTCGCAAGACCTGCCCAGAGATCATGTCGACCAGTGCTTTTTTGGTTTTGACGATGGGCAGTGGGCAGGCCAGGCCTGAGGCATCGAATTCTCTATTGAAATCCATGGGTTTTATCCGTTATTTGGTGTGAGTCGCAGGTTTTAACCCGATATTGTCAGGGGAAACTTGTTTGCTGGTCGCCCTTCGGCCTCAGCGTGTCGTGATCAACGGTGGTC
>CAZBKX010000709.1:0-2807 GCA_964492535.1 uncultured Rhodoferax sp.
CTGACCCACCTCGGCGACGCGGATGGTCAGATCCCCCTCGCCCCACTTTTGGACACCATCCTGCAAACGCTCCAGGCGCCGTGTGAGGGTGCGAATGATCGGGTAGGTGGCCAGCGCGACAGCAATGGCCACCAGTGTCAGGGTCCAGAAGAATCCAAATGGGGCCCGCCCCCAACTTGAAGGCGGCGGCCTGGGCAAATGCAGGTGGACGGTCTGGCCATCTTCCATGCGCACGACAAACTGGGGGCCGCTGCCGACCTTGCCCCAACTGCCTGATCTGTGCCGGTGCCCGGGCATGGCGTCAGCCTCTGCGGGTTCGTCTGCCGATGGGTCGGGTGCGCTCCCACCCGGGTCTGCCGGGCGCTGCAGGCGCGCCCGTCCGCTGCCAATAATGTGCCCCGCCTCGTTGCGAACAACCACCTCCCGCAGGGGCGGGTCGGCCGCCAGACGCCAGGCCATGCCCACCAGAAAGGTCAATACCGCCACCGCCAGCACCACAGCCAGCCAGATGCGCACATACAGTTTTTTGAAAAAAAGGCTCATTCTTGCTGGCGTGCAAACACATAGCCGACGCCACGCACCGTCAGAATGCGCTTGGGACTTTTGGCGTCGACCTCGATCGCGGCACGGATGCGGCCCATGTGCACATCAATGGAGCGGTCGAAGGCATCGAGTTCACGCCCCCGCACGGCCTCCATGATCTGGTCACGGGTCAGCACCCGCCCGGCACGCTCGGCCAGGGCTACCAACAAATCAAACTGGTAGGAGGTCAGGTCACAGGCTTGGGGGCCGACATGCACGGTACGGGCATCGCGGTCAATCTCCAGCGAGCCAAAACGCAATTGATTCCCAGCCTGGGCCGCACCATCCACCCGGCGGCGCAGAACAGCCCGAATGCGCGCCAGCAACTCGCGCGGCTCAAAGGGCTTGGGAAGGTAGTCGTCAGCGCCGATTTCCAGACCGATGATGCGGTCCATCGGGTCACCTTTAGCGGTCAACATCAGCACAGGGGTCTGAGCCAACGCGCCGGGCAGGGCGCGGATGCGCCGGCAGACTTCCAGGCCATCCATGTCTGGCAGCATCAGGTCCAGAATCACCAGGTCCGGCACAGCGGACTGGACTGCGGCCAGCCCTTTGCTCCCGTCCGTGGCATGGTGCACAACAAAGCCGGATTGCCCCAGATACTCGCGCACCATGTCGGCCAGTCGGACATCGTCCTCGATCATCAGAAGGTTTTGACTCATGCCTGCAGTCTAGACCCGGGCCACCTCCCGTGATTGAAGCATCCGTAAAGATCAGGTAAATACCGCCCGTGTTGCCCGGACTCAGGCCAGAGGCTGCACGCCCCAGATGTCATCGGCATACCCCCGAATGGTGCGATCAGAGGAGAAGGCGCCCATTCCCGCCACATTGAGGATCGCGCTGCGGGTCCAGTCTGCAGGTCGGCGGTAGAGCGCGTCTACCTTGTCCTGGCACGCGACATAGTCCCCAAAATCGGCCAGGAGCTGGTAGTGGTCCGAGCCCAGCAGCGCGTTGACCACATCACGATAGCGATCGGGTTCTTCGGGGGAAAACGCACCCTCGGAGATCCGGTCAATGGCACACTTCAAATCAAAATTGGTATCGTAGTAAGTGCGCGGCTGGTAGCCGTAATTCCGGAGATCGACGACTTGATCAGCCCGATTGCCGAACACAAATATGTGGTCCAGTCCCACATTCTCGGCAATCTCGATGTTGGCACCGTCCCAGGTGCCGATGGTCAGTGCGCCGTTGAGGGCAAACTTCATGTTGCCGGTGCCCGAGGCTTCGGTCCCGGCAGTTGAAATTTGCTCCGACAAATCGGCCCCCGGGATGATGACTTCTGCCAGAGACACGCGGTAATTGGGGATGAACATCACCCGCAGCAGCATTCCGACACGGGGATCGTTGTTGACCACGCGTGCCACGTCATTGATAAGGCGAATGATCAGTTTGGCCATGTAATAAGCCGACGCCGCCTTGCCAGCAAAGACCACGGTGCGGGGTACCCAGTCGGCGTGGGGTTGGGCCAATATGCGTTGGTAGCGGCTGATGACCTGCAAAACATTGAGCAACTGCCGCTTGTACTCGTGCACCCGCTTGACCTGAACATCAAAGAGGCTGCGGGGGTCAACCCTGACGCCCGGGCAGGTGAGCATGAGGTCAGCCAGCCGATTTTTGTTGTGCTGCTTGGCCTGCCGGAAGGCCTCCTGGAACTCGGGTTCGTCCGCCCACTGGCGCAGCCGGGCCAGTTGATCCAGATCACCCCGCCATTGCGGTCCAATCCGGCTGTCAATCAGGCTCGACAGAGGGCGGTTTGCCTGCGACAACCAGCGACGCGGGGTGATGCCGTTGGTCTTGTTGCAAAAGCGTTCAGGGTACATCTGCACGAAGTCGGAAAAAATGGTGTCTCGCATCAACTGACTGTGAAGGGCCGACACGCCGTTGACCTTGTGGCTGGCCAGCACCGACAGGTGAGCCATCCGGACTCGTCGCACACCCCGCTCCTCGATGAGTGAAATGCGGCGAAGCAAGGCATGATCCTCGGGAAAGCGGTTGTGCACTTCGGTCAGAAAACGGGCATTGATGTCGTAAATCAGGCCCATGTGGCGCGGCAAGATGCGTGACAGCAAATCCACCGGCCAGGTCTCCAGCGCCTCCTCCATCAGGGTGTGGTTGGTGTAAGAAAAAATCCGGGTGCACTGCACCCAGGCCGGCTCCCAAGCCACATGGTACTCATCCAGAAGGAGGCGCATCAACTCGGGCACGGCCAGCGCCGGGTGCGTGTC
>CAZBKX010000710.1:0-2232 GCA_964492535.1 uncultured Rhodoferax sp.
GGCCGGCGTACGACAGCCGCTGACCGTCCTTCAGCGCGTCCTGGACATGGTGCTGCACGAAGAACCAGGCGCCCTGGTTTTGGGGCTCATCCTGTGTCCAGACGATCTCCGTGGCGTTGGGATACTTCTTGAGTTCGTTACCGAACGCCTTGTGCGGAAACGGATAAAGCTGCTCCACCCGGATGATGGCCACGTCATCCGCGCCCTTTTCTTCCCGCTTTTTCACCAAGTCGTAGTAAACCTTGCCTGAGCAGGCGAGGATTCGCTTGACTTTGTCCGCTTTCAACTCTTTGTTCTCGGGAATCACGGTCTGGAAGCTGCCCTTCGTGAACTCACTGACAGGCGAGGCTGCGTCCTTGTTGCGCAGCAGCGACTTCGGCGTCATGATGATCAAAGGTTTGCGCAAATTGCGGACCATCTGGCGACGCAACACGTGGAAGATCTGACCCGCCGTTGTGGGCTGGACGATCTGCATGTTCGTGTCAGCCGCCAACTGCATAAAGCGCTCAAGACGCGCCGAGCTGTGCTCAGGGCCTTGACCTTCATAACCGTGCGGCAGCATCAGGGTCAAGCCATTGACGCGACCCCACTTGACCTCGCCCGAGGCGATGAATTGGTCGATCACCACCTGGGCGCCATTGGCGAAGTCGCCGAACTGCGCTTCCCAGATCACCATGGTGTTCGGGTCGTTGGAGGCATAGCCATACTCAAAACCGAGCACAGCCTCTTCAGACAGAATCGAATCGATCACTGTGAAAGTCGCCTGATTCTCCGTCACGTTCTGCAAAGCAACGTAAGTTCCGGTGTCCCACTTTTCACGCTTTTGATCATGGATCACGGCGTGACGGTGTGTGAAGGTGCCGCGCGCACTGTCCTCACCCGACAGACGCACAGGGAAGCCGCTCGCCACCAATGAGGCAAAAGCCATGTGCTCGCCCATGCCCCAATCCACCGGGATCTCACCGCGGCCCATGGCCGCGCGGTCGTCGTACACCTTCTTCACGAGTTGGTGTGGCGACACAGAATCCGGAATGGTGGTGATTCTTTCAGCCAAGCGTTTCCACTCGGAAAGAGGAATTGCTGTATCTCCCGCGTCGGTCCACTTCTTGCCCAGGAAAGGAGACCAGTCGACCGTGAACTTGGTCTTGAAATTGGTCAGCACAGCTTCGCCAAGGTGCTTGCCCGCGTCGAGCGCGGCACGATAGGCCTTCGCCATGTCATCGCCCAAAGTCTCGCCCAAGCCCTGGGTAGCCAGCTTGTCGGCAAACAACTTGCGGGTACCAGGATGCATACCGATCTTCTTGTACATCAGCGGCTGGGTCAGTCCAGGCGTGTCCTGCTCGTTGTGGCCCAACTTGCGGAAACAGACAATGTCGATCACCACGTCTTTGCTGAACGCCATGCGGTATTCGAGCGCAAATTGGGTTGCCAACACCACAGCTTCAGGGTCATCCCCATTCACGTGCAATACGGGTGCCTCCACCATCTTCACGATATCTGTGCAGAAAACGCTTGAGCGCATGTCACGCGGGTCAGAGGTGGTGAAACCGATCTGGTTATTGATGATGATGTGCACTGTGCCGCCTGTGGTGTAGCCACGGGTTTGTGCGAGCGCCAGGGTTTCCTGGTTGACACCCTGGCCACCAAATGCAGAGTCGCCGTGCACCAACACCGGCAACACCTGTTTGCCCATCGGGTCAGCCCTGCGGTCCATGCGGGCGCGCACGGAGCCTTCCACGACGGGGTTCACGATCTCAAGGTGTGACGGGTTAAAGGCCAATGACAAGTGCACTGGCCCACCGCTGGTGGAAACATCAGAGCTGAATCCCTGATGGTATTTGACGTCGCCTGACGGCAATTCTTCTGGCGCTGTGTGATCAAACTCGGCAAACAAGTCAGCCGGCAGCTTGCGCATGGTATTCACCAACACATTCAAGCGACCACGGTGGGCCATGCCAATCACGATCTCCTGCACGCCTTGGGCACCAGCAGATTGGATCAATTCGTCCATCGCGGCAATGAAGCTTTCGCCGCCTTCGAGTGAAAAACGCTTTTGACCCACATACTTGGTGTGCAAAAAGCGCTCAAGGCCCTCTGCCGCCGTCAACTGCTCAAGAATCTGCTTCTTCTTCGCGGCATTGAAGTTGGGCTTGCTTCGAATGGTTTCGAGCTTTTGTTGCCACCAGCGCTTTTCAGCCTGGTCGGTGGTGTACATGTACTCGGCACCCAAGG
>CAZBKX010000711.1:0-5450 GCA_964492535.1 uncultured Rhodoferax sp.
GGCGTGAATGGCAGGCCTTGGACGCCAGCGTACGCGCACCCCTGAAGAAGAAACTGGCCGAGCGTTTACAAGCCCCGCGAGTGCCCGCCAGCGCGTTGCATGGCATGGCAGACTGCTACAAAATCAAGTTGCACAGTGTGGGTTACCGAATGATTTACCGTGTGGATGAGTCTGAAATTTTTATCACCGTGATTGCCACTGGCAGGCGCGATAAAAACAAGGTTTACCGTACAGCCCAAGACCGCCTGTGAGTTGCCCTCAACGGGATATAACGACAGCACACTTTCTACCAAACAATTAAATTAACCCATGACTGCAGCTTCCCAAACAAGCGCCCTCCAACCCGCCGATTACCTCAAAAAAATCCTGACTGCCCGCGTCTATGACGTGGCCGTTGAGACCCCGCTGGAGCCCGCCCGGGCGTTGGGCCAGCGCCTGGGCAATACCGTGCTGCTCAAGCGCGAAGACCAGCAACCCGTGCACAGCTTCAAGCTGCGTGGTGCCTACAACAAGATGGCGCACCTGACGCCAGAGCAGCTGCAAAAAGGCGTTATTTGCGCCAGTGCCGGCAACCACGCCCAAGGTGTGGCGCTGAGCGCACAGCGTTTGGGCACGCGCGCCGTTATCGTCATGCCCACTACCACGCCGCAGGTCAAGGTGGATGCGGTTCTGGGCTTTGGTGGCGAGGTGGTGTTGTTTGGCGAGAGCTATTCCGACGCCTACACCCACGCCGCCGAGCTGGAAAAGTTGCAGGGCCTGACCTTTGTACACCCGTTTGACGACCCTGACGTGATTGCCGGCCAGGGCACGATCGCCATGGAAATACTGCGCCAGTTGCAGGGGCATGGCTCCAACCGCCTGGACGCTATTTTTGTGGCCATTGGCGGTGGTGGCTTGATCTCGGGGGTGGCCAACTACATCAAGGCGGTGCGCCCGGAAATCAGGATTATTGGTGTTCAGATGAACGACTCGGACGCCATGATTCAGTCGGTAGCGGCCAGCCAGCGTGTGACGCTGCCTGACGTGGGCCTGTTCTCGGACGGCACCGCCGTGAAGCTGGTGGGCGCGGAGACCTTTCGCATTGCCAGCAACCTGGTGGACGAGTTCATCACGGTGGACACCGATGCCGTATGTGCAGCCATCAAGGATGTGTTTGTGGACACGCGCAGCATAGTGGAGCCCGCTGGCGCGCTGTCGGTGGCTGCCATCAAGCAGTATGTGGCGCAGCACCAGACCCGGGGCGAAACCTATGCCGCTATTTTGTGCGGCGCCAACATGAACTTTGATCGCTTGCGCTTTGTCGCCGAGCGCGCTGAAGTGGGCGAGGAGCGTGAAGCCTTGTTTGCAGTGACCATTCCCGAGGAGCGCGGCAGCTTCAAGCGGTTTTGCGAGCTGATCGGCAATTTGCCCGGCGGGCCTCGCAACGTGACCGAGTTCAACTACCGCATCAGCGACTCGGCAAAGGCGCATGTCTTCATGGGCCTGACCACGCAGGACAAGGGCGAATCAAGCCAGATTGCAGCCAACTTCACCCAGCACAACTTTGCCGCACTGGACCTGACGCACGATGAATTGGCCAAGGAGCACATCCGCCACATGGTGGGCGGGCACTCCAAACTGGCGCAAGAGGAGCGCCTGCTGCGCTTTGTGTTCCCGGAGCGGCCCGGCGCGCTGCTGAAGTTCCTGAACCTGATGCGCCCGGGCTGGAACATCAGCCTGTTTCACTACCGCAACCAGGGTGCCGACTATGGCCGCATTTTGGTTGGCCTGCAGGTGCCACCGGCAGACGATGCCGCATTTGCCGAATTTCTGGAGACCTTGGGCTACCCATGGGTAGAGGAAACCAGCAATCCGGTGTACCGTATGTTTTTGCAGCAGTAAACACCCCGTGAACGAAAGGCATGGCTATGGCAAACCCCGCATTGAAACCCCATTTTTCTCCTGAAGAGTACCTGGCCTGGGAAGCTGAACAATCGGAAAAACACGAATATGTGGATGGCGAAGTGTTTGCCATGGCAGGTGCTGCTGAAGGTCATGTCACCGTCACTGGCAATGTCTATATGGCCCTGCGACAGCACCTCAAGGGCAGCCCCTGTCGCACCTTCATGGCTGATATGAAGGTGCAGGCCCATGCTGATAGCGGCTTCTATTACCCGGACGTGGTGGTGACCTGCAGCGCACGCGATGCAAAAGACCCGCTGGTCAAGCGGGAACCCTCACTGCTGGTGGAGGTGCTTTCCCCCAGCACGGCGGCCTATGACCGGGGTGCCAAATTCAGCAGCTATCGTCAGCTGGCCAGCCTGCAGGAATACGTGCTGATCGACACCGACACCCGCGCCACCGATGTCTACCGCAAAGGGGCTGATGGCCTGTGGGTCCTGCACCCTTTTGCCGGGAATGAGGCTGTGGAATTGGCCAGTGTGGCGCTCACGATTCCTGCCGCCGTGCTGTTTGATGAGCTGGACGCGCCTGCCGTTGCCGAGGCAGACGCACCGGGCGGACAGCGTTAAACCATGAGCGCCTCGCTGGATGGCAAGCTGGTGGTGGCTATTTCAAGCCGGGCCTTGTTTGACTTTGAACAAGAGAACGAGGTCTTCGAGCAGGGCGATGACCGGGCCTACATGGCGCTGCAACTGGAGCGCCTGGAGGTGCCTGCCAAGCCTGGTGTGGCGTTTTCACTGATCAAAAAACTGCTGGCCTTCAACCAGACCGCCGCCGACTCGCCCGACCAGCCGGGCTCACAACCCGTGGAAGTGGTGATTTTGTCGCGCAATGACCCGGTATCTGGCATGCGGGTGTTCCGCTCGGCCCAGCACTACGGCTTGCCCATTCAGCGCGGCAGTTTCACCCGCGGGCAATCGCCCTGGCGCTACCTCAAACCGCTGCATGCGAACCTGTTTTTGAGCACCCATTTGAGCGATGTGCGCGCCGCGCTGGAGGCGGGCGTGCCGGCCGCGCAGGTGTATCCGCAGTCGGTTCACGCGGGCGACGCATATCCGCATGAAGTGCGCATTGCCTTTGACGGCGATGCCGTGCTGTTCAGTGACGAGGCCGAGCGGGTCTACCAAGCCGAGGGCTTGAGCGCGTTTCAGAAACACGAAACCGACAAGGCGCAGCAGCCTTTGCTGGCCGGGCCGTTCAAGCCGCTGCTCGCGGCGCTGCAGCGGCTGCAACAAGCCGGCACGCCCACCATGCGCATTCGCACGGCACTGGTCACGGCCCGCAGCGCGCCGGCCCATGAGCGTGCCATTCGCACCCTCATGGACTGGAACATCGAGGTCGATGAGGCCATGTTTTTGGGCGGCTTGCCCAAAGGCGAGTTTTTGCGGGAATTTGAGCCGGACTTCTTTTTTGACGACCAGACGGGGCACGTGGACTCGGCCTCGCTTCACGTCCCCTCTGGCCATGTCGCCAGCGGCGTGCGCAACACTTAAACGCTTGCCAGGTTGGCTTTGTAAATCCAGGTAAAGCCCTTGATCCAGGTCATCCAGATGACTCCGCCGTGGGTTTAATCATCACTTGCACCATTGCGCACCTTGTCGGCGCAAGCCAACTGGAGCCGCTCGATGAACACCACAACCGCCGAACCAACCCACTGGCCACGCCGCCATATTCTGCGCAGCTTGGCCGGCCTTGCTTGCCTGGCAGGCACTTTGGGCTCGGGCAGCTGCCACCCTGCCCATCTTGGCAGGCCGCTCAGTAGCCGATGACTGGCGAGCCATGTCCCGCGTGGGCTATGGCCCCAGCCCCGGCTTGGTTCGCAGGCTGCAGGCCATGCCCGATGCGCGCAGCTGGGCGCTGGCGCAGGTCGATATGGCCTGGGCTGCCAGCCAGGCGCCACCATTGGTCAGCCCGGACCTGGCCAACTTCAACAGCCCCCTGCCCCAGTTGTTTGAAGGCACCCGGCGCGAGCGGGACCTGCGTGCACAAAACAGATCCGGGGCGCTGCCAGATGCTGACGCCGCGGCCAACCGGCGCCTGGAATTCACCCACCCGCCGGACCCCGCTTATTTCAATCGCATCACGCTGCAACAGGCCGCCGCTTGGCGCCTGGGGAGCTGCAGCCAGCCTGACGACGAAAACCCGCTGCGGGCCCGCATGACCGAGTTTTGGTTCAACCATCTCAACGTCTTCAGCGGCAAAGGTGCGGTACGTCCTTTTGCCGGACATTACGTCGTGAATGTGGCGCGCAAGCACGCCCTGGGCCAATTTGAAGACCTGCTGCTGGCCAGTGCCCGCCACCCGGCCATGCTGCATTACCTGGATCAGGTCCAGAGCGTAGCCGAAGGAAGCAGCGGGCCGCAAGGCCGAACCCGCGGGCTCAATGAAAACTACGCGCGTGAGTTGATGGAGTTGCACACGCTGGGCGTGGGTGGTGGCTACCAGCAGACCGATGTGCGGGAACTGGCGCGGGTGCTCACCGGCTGGACGGTGGGACCCACCGAGCCCAGCGGTTTTCGGTTTGCGGCGCGACAGCACGATACGGGTCGCAAGCAGGTGCTGGGCCAGACTTTTCCGGTCAGCCTGCTGCACACGGGGGAGCAGGAAGGTGAGGACGCCATTCGCATGCTGGCGCGCCACCCGGCGACTGCGCAGCGCATCAGCCTGCGACTGGCCCGGTTTTTTGTGGCTGACCAGCCGCCCCCGGCCTTGGTCGCACGGTTGGCAGACGCGTTCTTGTCAAGCCAGGGGGATATGCGCGTGGTGATGAAGTTGCTGCTGGCGTCACCCGAGTTCTGGCAACCTGAAAACCGCTTGTTCAAGACCCCGATGGACTTTGCCTGCTCGGCACTGGCAGCGACTCAACACCCCGGAGCACTCACCCCGGCCATGGACCGACGCGGGCTGGTGCTGGCCATCGGGTTTCTGGAGAATGCCGGACAACCCCTGCACCGGTGGCAAACACCCGATGGCTACCCGTTTGATGCCGGCACCTGGCTGGTGCCGGAGGCCTTGACCCGGCGCGCTGATTTTGCCTTGGCCCTGGGCCGCCAAATGCCGGAAATTGAGTTTCTGGCACCCTACCTGAGCCCAGCCACCCGGGCCACTCTGGCTGCGGAGCGACCTGCTCTGCGGGCCGGGCTGGCCTTGGCCAGCCCCGATTTCATGACCAAATAAACGACCGAAGGCGCTCCATGTCCAAGTCCCCCAACACCCAGCTCAACCGGCGACACTTGCTGCAGGCCTTGGCTGCAGGCGCCAGCGTCTGGGCCACACCGGCCGTGTGGCCCCAGTCATCAGGCGCTATTTTAAATATAGCAACCAAGGGTTTAAATGAGACGACCAGAGGCCAATTGGGTGCTCAAAGCAGGTTGGTTATCGTCTTTTTGCGCGGGGCGTACGATGGTTTGTCAGCTTTTGTGCCTCACGGCGACAAATCGTACTACGGCTTGCGACCCAACATTGCCATCCCCGCGCCCGACGGCACGGCCCAAACCACGATCAAGCTT
>CAZBKX010000712.1:0-2417 GCA_964492535.1 uncultured Rhodoferax sp.
CCTCACGAGAATAATGATGCACAGCAAGTGCGTTTAGGACAGTGCAATTTTCGCCATGAGCTCAATCACCTGGGCATGCTCGCCCATGGCCAGTTTTTGCTCAAATTCAACCTGTGGGTGTTGGGCCCGCAGTGCCGCCATCAACAGGGGCAGGTCCTCTCGCGCATGTCGCCCCACGCCCAGAAACATGGGCACTACCGTGATCGACACCACGCCCAGGCTGGCGAGGTCGGCTGCCGTGCTGGGCAGATCGGGTTCGCTCAATTCCAGATAAGCGCAACGGACCTGGACCTCGGGGGCGATGGTTCGAATCTGGTTGGCGACAGCCTCAATGGGCAGTCGCCAAAGGGGGTCGCGTGAGCCATGCCCAAACAGAATGGTGGCCCGTGCACTAGGTGAACTCATGGATACCTTATTGTGTGTAATTTGATGGAGATCTGCGGCTGGGTTATCTTCTCAGGACCAACCATCCGAAGGCGGCGAGCGACAGCAGCGAGTAAATCATGCCTGGCAGGGCGGCCGTGAGCCAAGGCTGCCAGTGTTGCAGGTTGCCCATGTAGCCAAACACGTTGTTGAGCAAGAAAAAACTGATGCCAGCCATGACCCCGCCAAACACATAGGCTGTGATGCCGCCTGAGCGGAAATGAAGGTAGGCAAACGGCAAGGCCAATACCACCATCACCAGGCAACTCAAGGGGTAGAAGACCTTGCGCCAAAACTCGATCTCATACCTCTGGGAGCTTTGTGCATTGGCGTCGAGGTGCTGAATGTACTGAAACAGGGCAATGGTGCTCATCCGGTCGGGCTTCAGGAGAGCCGCCGAAACCATCTCCGAAGTGATGTCCGATGGCCAGCGGTAGGTTTCAACGTGCGTTCGCCTGATTTCTGCGGCAGCCTGTTTCCGCTCGGGGAACTCGGTTCGATCCACGCCGCTGAGTTGCCACGCGCCGTCCCCCCTCAGGCGAGCGGTTTGGGCCTGGGTCATGGACATCAGAAAACCCTGCTCATCGAATTCGAAAATGCGCACGCCCTGCATGCCGCCATCGGATTGCAGCGCGCCGACATTGACCGAATAGCGCCCCTGGGCCTGTTTCTCTTTCAGCCAGGCACCGGTCTGACCCACCGTGATGTTTCCCTGGTAACGGGCCTTGAGGAGCTGGGCGCTGCGATCCGCCAAGGGCGAGAGATAGTCCCCAATAGCGAAGGTCAGCACCACGAATCCCAGCCCGAGCAGCGACAGCGTTTTGAGTGCCAGCCAGGGGCTGAGCCCACTGGTCCTCAAAATGGTGAATTCCGAGTTGTGCGCCAGGCGCGCCATCACAAAAATAGTGCCAATCAACACGGCAATGGGCAAAAGCTCATACAGATGGCTGGGGATCATCAGCGCGATATAGGTCAGGGCGGGTGCAATGCCATAGCCTGTTGCCGCATAACGCTCCATGGCCTGGATCTCCTCAATCAGGTCGAAGAAGAAGAACAGCGAAAGAAAGCCCAGGATGACAAACGACACCGCGTGAAGGACTTCGCCGTAGATCAGGCGCCGAACGGTCTTCATTTGACGCTTCTTCCAAACAGGCGGCTGCGCACATGCCAGTTGTTGTGCTCCTTCATCAACAGGAGGCTGCCCAGCACCAGGATGCCCCCATGCAATGCCAAAGTCCAGCTTGCAAGGCTCATCTTTCCCGATGCAATCCAGCTCTGGCCCAATCCCAGGAGGTTGTAATAGACCACAAAAGCAAGCAGAGCGAACACCAGGTTGGCGCTTCGTCCCACGCGGGGGTTGACGCTGGAGATCGCCAAGCCGATCACCACAAAATTGAGGGCGGCCAGAATGAGACCGATGCGCCAGGAAAGTTCGGACAAGTTGGGCGGGGTCGGGTTCTTGATGAGGTCCACCGTCAGGCGGGTGTTGGGCGGGGCAAAATCATTGGGGCCGAGGTTGTTGGTGCGTACCCGAACACCGTATTCCTCAAACTCGCTGAGTTTGAGTTCGGATTTCTCCACCACGCTCTCCAGACGCTGTCCATTGGACAGCAATACGAACTGTTCGTTGTTGATTTGTTCGACGCGACCGCGTTGGGCCGACGTGACTGTTTGTTTGCCATTCTCCGTGGTGGCAATGAAGACGTTGCTTCCGGTTTGCTTGCCGGGTTCGTTTTTTTCTATAAAAAACACGCGCTGTCCGCCAGCCGATTCCTGAAATTGACCGGGCTCAATGCGCTCGATGTCACCCCGCTTCTGATATTGGAATTTCATGGTTTCTATCTTTTGCTTGGACCAGGGCAACACAAACAGCGCAAGCTCTGGACGCCCCATCCGGTCGCCACCAGCACCACCACACGCGTCCCACGCACTACACGCTCGCTCAGCAACGTGTTGGACAGGGCCAGCCCAGGACGAGCAAGACGCCGGCCGTG
>CAZBKX010000713.1:0-2853 GCA_964492535.1 uncultured Rhodoferax sp.
TGATCAACCCCGATGGCGTAATCAAGACCATGGAAGTCCACTCCAACGAAATCGCCCGTGATGTTCAAGAAACCCTGCGCAAGCTGAAAGCGGCCCAGTACACCGCTGCCCATCCAGGCCAAGTGTGTCCTGCCAAGTGGAACGAAGGCGCCAAGACCATCACACCGTCTCTCGACCTGGTCGGCAAGATCTAAGCCCTCTTTACCAAGACGGCCGGGCGCCTGACGCGCTCGCCAGCCGGACCGGGTCAGGGTGTACTCCACCTTGCCGCCCGGTTTTTTTATTCTCAAAATCAAGCTCTAGCCGTCGTATTTATTGCTTTGGCAGCTATCAAATTAAGTTCAAAGGAATCCATCATGCTCGACGAAACACTCAAATCCCAGCTGGCAGCCTACCTGGAACGCGTGACGCTGCCGATCGAACTGGTGGCTTCTTTGGACGACAGCAGCACCGCCGTTGAGATGCGCGACCTGCTGGAAACCATTCAGAGTCTGCGCAGCGACAAGATCACCCTGCGCACCGACGGCACGGACGCACGCAAGCCCTCGTTCACCCTGCAGCGTGCCAACACCGCAAACAGTCTGCGCTTTGCCGGCCTGCCCCTCGGGCACGAATTCACCTCGCTGGTGCTTGCCTTGTTGTGGACTGGCGGTCACCCCCCCAAGGTGGAGCCGGAGGTGATTGAGGCGATCCGGGGGCTGGACGGCGACTTCAATTTCGAGGTCTACATGTCCCTGAGCTGCCACAACTGCCCGGACGTGGTGCAGGCCCTGAGCCTGATGGCGATCTTCAACCCCAAGATCAAAACCACCGTCATTGAAGGCGGCGCATTCCAAGGCGAGGTCAAGGCCCGCGAAATCATGGCGGTGCCCAGCATTTACTTGAATGGCCAACTCTTTGGTAACGGCCGCATGTTGGTCGAGGAAATTGTGGCCAAACTCGACACAGGAGCCGCCCAGCGCGACGCCGCCAAAATGACCGCCAAGGACCCGTATGAAGTGCTGATCGTCGGGGGTGGACCCGCTGGCGCAGCCGCTGCGGTGTACGCCGCACGAAAGGGCATCCGAACAGGTGTGGCCGCCGAGCGATTTGGTGGACAGGTGAACGACACGCTGGCCATTGAGAATTACATCTCCGTACTGGAAACAGACGGCCCCAAAATGGCAGCTGGCATGGAAGCCCAGGTCAGGCACTACGGCGTGGACATCATGAATTTGCAACGGGCTGACAAATTAATCCCAGCCACAGAACCGGGCGGTTTGATAGAAATTCAGCTGGCCAACGGCGGCTCGCTGAAAGCCCGAACCGTGATTCTCTCCACCGGCGCGCGCTGGCGCAACGTCAACGTACCGGGTGAAGACCAGTACCGCAACAAAGGCGTTGCCTATTGCCCGCATTGCGACGGACCGCTGTTCAAAGGAAAAAAGGTGTCTGTCGTTGGGGGGGGTAACTCGGGCGTAGAAGCCGCTATTGACTTGGCGGGCATCGTCAAACACGTCACCTTGGTCGAATTTGCAGACCAGCTCAAGGCCGACGCCGTCCTGGTCAACAAGCTGAAAAGCCTGCCCAACGTGACGATCCACACCAACGCCCAAACGACTGAGATCACGGGCGACGGTCAACGGGTGAACGGCCTGAGCTACAAAGACCGCGCCACTGAAGCGGTGCATCACGTTGAACTGGAAGGTGTGTTTGTACAAATCGGCTTGGTGCCCAATACCGAGTGGCTCAAGGGCACACTGGAATTGAGTAAGCACGGCGAAATTGTGGTGGACGCCAAGGGTCACACCAACCTGCCCGGTGTGTTTGCCGCAGGGGACGCAACCACGGTGCCTTTCAAGCAAATCGTGATTGCGGCCGGCGACGGCGCCAAGGCGGCGCTCAGCGCGTTCGACCACCTGATCCGCACACCCGTGCCTGAAGCTGTGGCGGCCTGATCCGGCCATCCGGAAGCACCGGGCAAGACCCGGGATGCATGAAAAAAAAGGGGCGACTGAGCCCCTTTTTTTACATTCTGCCAACCGGAAAGGCCAAAGAGCCCAGCCGCCTCTTACAGCCCGATCGCTGCAATCCCCGCTTTGGCAATCTGTGCATCCTCGCTGGACTTGACACCGCTTACGCCCACAGCGCCCAGGCATTGGCCATCTTTCATGATCGGTACGCCACCTTCGAGCAAACCCTTGATGTCCGGCGCACTCAAGAAAGAAACGCGGCCGCCATTGACGACGTCCTCATAGACTTTGCTCTCGCGGCGACCCAACGCTGCCGTATTGGCTTTGGCGGGTGCAATATGAGCCGAGATGGCGGGCGCGTCATCCAGACGCTGGAGCCACAACAAATGACCGCCATCATCGACGATGGCGACCGTGACCGCCCAATGGTTGGCCAAGGCCTCGGCTTCAGCGGCCGCGGCAATGGCCTTGATGTCGGTCATTTCGAGTGAGAACTTGTTTTTCATGAGTTTGATCTTGAAATTTGTGAAGCAGGAAGGATAACGGCTGACGGTCCCATAGGTGGCACATCGGAGACAAAAAGTATCCTTACAAATAGTAGGCACCTGGCTTGCCCAGAGAGTGACGGAACTCCTGACTGACCCTAGAATGCAATCTCTTACAGTTGTAAAACACGGAGGAGTTTGACCATGACTGAAAACGTTCAATCATTTGACTATGGCGCAGGTGCCATGGCTGAACAGCGCAACAAGGTATTGCGCAATACTTATCTTCTGCTGGCTTTGAGCATGCTGCCCACTGTGCTGGGCGCCTGGCTGGGCGTGGCCACAGGGATCACACAGTCCTTGAGCGGTGGCGTGGGCCTGGTTGTATTTCTCGGTGGTGCATTCGGTTTCATGTA
>CAZBKX010000714.1:0-9674 GCA_964492535.1 uncultured Rhodoferax sp.
CCCAGCAGGGCGGCCAGCTCCGCGCCAAACAGGCTGGAGCCCAAAATCCACACCGGCACGTCCAGCCCGTGCCCGGGCACGGCCCGCACCGGGTTGATGGCGTCGCTTGAGAAGTAGTTCATCAACTCCACCACGTCGCGCGGAAATTCATCAGGGTCTGAAGCCTTGTTGCGGCGCAGGGCGCGCGCGGTCATCTGGTCCGAGCCCGGCGCGCGGCCCAACCCCAAATCAATGCGCCCGGGGTAGAGCGATGCCAGCGTGCCAAATTGCTCGGCAATGACCAGCGGCGAATGGTTGGGCAGCATGATGCCGCCGGCGCCCACCCGAATGTGACTGGTGCCGCCAGCCACATGCCCGATGAGGATCGAGGTGGCCGCGCTGGCAATGCCTGGCATGCCGTGGTGCTCGGCCAGCCAGTAGCGCTGGTAGCCCCACTTCTCGGCGTGCTGGGCCAGGCTCAGCGTGTTGCGAAAGGATTGGGCGGCATCGCTGCCTTGCAGGATGGGGGAGAGATCGAGAACAGATAAAGGGATCATTTGTCGCGTATTTGAGCATTCAAAGTGACCTCAAGCATGCGCCTTGTCAAATTCCTGGGGGCTGGTTAAGTGAAACTGCCCTTATTTGGGTCTGGGGAACACGGTGTGCCCCGCTCAAGCGGTAACCGATCATGCCTATTTCCAGCCTGACTCCCGGCGAACTCCGCCTCCCTATCGCAGCAGATGCATTGGGCTTCACCGACACGTCCGAGCTGGTGCTGCAACCCTTGCCGTGGGTCGGGCAGGCGCGCGCGCAAACCGCCGCGCGCTTTGGCCTGGGTCTGATGCAACGCGACTACAACCTGTTTGTGCTGGGCGAGGTGGGCAGCGGGCGGTCTTCCCTGTTAAAGCAGCTCATGCTGGAGTTGGCCACGACCCGGGCCGTGCCACCCGACCTGTGTTACCTGCACAACTTTGATGCCCCCGAGAAACCCCAGGCGCTGCGATTGCCGCCAGGGCAGGGGCGATTGCTGCGCCAGCGCATGGTGCAATGGGGCAAGAACGTCCAAAAAGAGGTTCCCCAGCGCCTGGATGGCCCGGATTTCAGGGCCCAAAGCAAGCACATTGAAACGACCTACAAGGCCGAGGAAGCCAAAGCCTACGCAGAGCTGGATGCCTTTGCCGAGGCGCGCAGCTTCGCGCTCTACCGGGAAAACGGTCATCTGGTGTTCACCTTGCTCAATGCCCGGGGCGAGGCCTATACCGAAAGCGAGGCCCGGTCCCTGCCCAAGGAGCAGCGCGCCCGCATTGACCAGGCCGAGCAGGAGTTGCGAGAAGAAATTACCCGCTTTCTGGACAAGACGCGTCCGCTGCAGCGCGTCATGAACGACGATCTGGCCGCGCTTCAACGCCAGGTGGTCCAGCCCCTGCTGGACAGCGCGATGAAAGACATGGCCACCGGCCTCACTCCATTGGCGCCAGACCTGCGCAAGCTCACGGCTTACCTGGCTCAGGTGCAAGGCGATGTGCTGGACAACCTTGATGTGTTTCTTGCCTCGGAAGAGGATGAGGACCTGCGCCTGGAGGCCTTGGCCCGGGTGCTGTCGCGCTACCGGGTGAACTTGCTGGTGGACAACGATGGCCTGGTGGGGGCGCCGGTGATCGTGGAGAACAACCCCTCGTTTCATGCGCTGTTTGGCAGCATCGATTACCAGCCCCAGGAGGAGGTGCTGACAACGGATTTCTCCCACATCCGGGCGGGCAGTCTGCTCAAGGCGCATGGCGGCTTTTTGATGCTCCACGTGCGTGACCTGCTGGCCGACGAGCTGGTGTGGGAGAAGCTGCGGCGCTTTACCCGCAGCGGGCGCCTGCAAATTGAGGAGCCGAGCCAGATGTTCACGCCCATGGCGGCCACGTCGCTTGCGCCCGAGGCGGTGGACGTGGATGTCAAACTCGTTTTGATTGGCGCCACCGAGCACTATTACGAGTTGCAGGAGGCTGACCCCGAGCTGGCCCGGCGCTTCAGGGTCAAGGTTGATTTTGCAGAGAGCTTTTTGGCCACGCCGCAAACCTATGAGGCCTCGGCCGTTTTGGTGGCCCACACTTGCGAGCGTTTGGGTCTGCCGCATCTGACTCGTTCGGCAGTGGTGCGTCTGCTGGAGCAATCACACCGTGAAGTGGACGACCAGCGGCGCCAAAGTGCCATCTTTGCCCTTACCGAAGCCTTGGTGGTGGAGGGCGCCAGTGTCTGCCTGGCGCGGGCGGGCGCGCGGGTGGAGGCCTCCGACATCGACGCAGCCCTTCAGGCGCGCACCCTGCGCCACGACTACCCGGACCAGCGGCTGCAGGAGGCCATCGCCGAGGGCGACTGGCTCATCAGCCTGGCGGGCGAGAAAACGGGCCAAATCAACGGCCTGTCCCAGATTGACCTGGGAGACTACCGCTTCGGATTTCCGGTTCGGGTCACGGCGCGCACATTTGCCGGCAATGAGGGTCTGCTCAACATCGAGCGTGAGGTCGAGATGTCGGGCCCCATCCACGACAAGGGTGTACTGATTTTGCACAGCTACCTCTCGGCCCTGTTTGCCCACATCGCGCCGTTGGCACTCAACGCGTCGATTGTGTTTGAGCAGGAGTACCACGGCGTGGAGGGCGATTCTGCCTCGTGTGCCGAGCTGTACGCCGTGCTGTCCTCCCTGTCGGGCTTGCCGCTCAGGCAGGGTGTGGCGGTCACCGGGGCGGTCAACCAGCATGGAGAGGTGCTGCCGGTCGGTGGGGTGAACGAGAAGATCGAAGGCTATTTCCGCATTTGTGCGCAAGCCGGGCTCGATGGTCACCAGGGCGTGCTGATCCCGCAGCGCAACCTGCGTCACCTCATGTTGGAGCGTCCGGTGGTGGATGCAGTGAACCAGGGACTGTTTCACATTTACACCGCTGATCACGTCAGTGAAGGCATGGCCTTGCTCACCAACCATTCATCGGGCATGCCGCTGGGCGCAGGGGGTTATGCACATGACACCGTTTTGGGCCACGCCCAAAAAACCCTGCAAGCCTACCGCCGGGCCTGTCAGCTGGCGGACCACCCCAGGGCGGTACACCGACGCGGGCGTTGATGCTTTGGGCAAAACACTTGCCTTGTGGGCTTGTCCCGCGGGCAAACGGGAGCCGCAGCCTGAACCTATAGACTCGAAGGTCAATGACCGCCCCCCTCATCACCCTGTATTTCCCGGCGCGCGACGGCCAGTTCTCGCTCCATGCCTGGCTGATCATCATCTATCTGTCGCTCACCGTGCCGGTGACCACGATTTTTCTCGCCCGCACCGACCTGTTTCGCCGTCGCACCGGGTTGACGGCGCCGGGCAATGTGCCCGCACCGCTCAGTGAGTTGCCCCATAGTGCCCCAGGGCCCGAAGCTCTCGCCTCTCTGGATCCATCCATGGGTTCTCTCAAATGAGCGGCCTGCAGCCCAAAGTCCTGATTGCTGGGGGTGGCATTGGCGGCCTGGCTGCAGCGTTAGCCTGTGCGCGGGCCGGTGCCGGCGTCGCGCTGTTCGAGCGGGCAGCTGAGTTCAGCGAGGTCGGCGCAGGCATTCAACTGGGCCCCAATGTGGTGAGCGTGTTGCACCACTGGGGTTTGAAAGGCGAACTGGCCGCCGTGGCCGCCTTCCCGCACCGTCTGCAGGTGCGCAGTGCCGGCACGGGGGCCGAGCTGGGCGTGCTGACACTGGGGCCTGAAATCCGGGCGCGCTACGGTTTTCCGTACGCCACCATCCACCGGGCCGACCTGCATGGACTGCTGCTGACCACATTGACCGCCCACAGCGATACGCAGTTGAACGTCAACAGCGCCGTGGACCGCTTCGAGCAGCAAGACGGCGACGTACAAGCCGGCGCTGGTGCCGGCGTGCAACTGCATCTGACCGATGGACGCCAAGCCCGGGGCGACCTGCTGGTGGGTGCCGACGGGCTCTGGAGCAGGGTGCGCCAGCAGCTGCTGGGCGATGGGTTACCCCAACCTATGGGGCATTTGGCTTACCGGGCGCTGATTCCCCAAAGCAGCCTGCCTGCCCACCTGCGCAGCCAGCAGGTCACGGCCTGGCTCGGGCCCCGCCTGCATGTGGTGCAGTACCCGGTGCGCCGGGGCGAGTGGCTCAACGTGGTCGGTTTTGTACAGGGCGCGGTCGCTGGTGATGCCCAAAATTGGGACCACAGCGCCAATGCAGCCGACCTGCGCCGTGCCATGGGTGCCACCTGCGCGCCCTTGCAGGATTTGATTCACGCGATTGACGCCTGGCGCTTGTGGGTGCTGGCCATTCGTCCGCCCATGCGGGGTGCCCAGGAGCAGGCCCAGGGGCGCGTGGCGCTGCTGGGCGATGCCGCTCACCCCATGGTGCCTTACCTGGCACAGGGGGCCGGCATGGCGATTGAAGACGCGGCTGCGTTGGGGCGGGTGCGGGCCTCTGACGGTGCGCCGCTTCAGATTCCTGCCTTGCTTCAACAGTACGCCCAGGCCCGCTGGGCGCGCAACGCCCGGGTACAGGCGCGCGCCTTGCGCAACGGCAAGATATTTCACGCCACAGGCCCCATGCGCTGGGGTCGCGACGCCTCCATGAAGCTGCTGGGCGAGCTCTTGCTGGACGTTCCCTGGCTGTATCGGGGCGTTTGATTGATTTGATTGCTATAAAAATAGATAGAAAAAACCAATAGAAACGCCGGCCAGAGGGCTATTTTTCTTAAATTAACCCTCCAAAAGGCCCCAATTGCTTACACCACCGCCGTCATGGTGATCGGCACGCCGCCCAGCACGGCGTTGCCTGAGAGTGGATCGCGCAATTGATCATCCAGCAGCGCATTGAGGTTGGCTCCCGGGCGCTGCGCCGCCAGCGCAAGCTGCGTGCCGGGGAGGTTGTGGCCCCAGCCATGTGGCAGGCTCACCACGCCCGGCATCATCTCGTCGCTGATTTGCACTTGGGCCTGGATGGTGCGGGGGCCGTTGGAGGTCTCGGAGGCAATCTGTGCCAGGGCGCCGTCCTGTAACTTCAGGCGCTGCGCATCCAGCGGGTGCACCAGGGCAGTGCAGCGCATGGGCCCCTTGGCCAGCACCGGCAGGTTGTGCATCCAGCTGTTGTTGGAACGCACATCGCGCCGTCCAATGATGACCAGTTCAGGCACCGGAGCTTTCAGGTCGGTCACGGCGCGCTGCAGGTCGAGCAAGAGAGACGGTGGTGCCAGTTCCACCCGGCCACTGGGCGTGCGCAGCATCTCGGGCAGGCGTGGCTGCAATTCGCCCAAGTCAATCCCGCCCGAAGCGTTGGACGCCATCACGCCTGCCAGGGTCAAGCCACCGGGTTTTTTGCCAAACTGGTCGCCGTAGGGGCCGGTGCGCAGGGCCACCTCCAGCCCGCGCTGCGGACCTTGCAGGCCTTGTGTGGCTTCAATGACTTTCTCGGCAGCGTCACCAAACTGGCGCTGCGCGTCTTCGCCAAACTGGGCGTCGTCCAGCGCATGGGCGTCCACATTCGCGCCTTTGCCCTGGGCAATGGCGGCCAATTTCAGGAGGGTTTGCCATTCCTGGGGTTGATCGAGAGCAGCGGGCAACACCGGCGGGCTGTAGCGCGCATGGTTGCGCCAGGAGAGCTGAGGAAACGCCACGTCGTAATGCAGGTCCTCCAGCGGAGAGACGCCGGGCAGGATCACATCGGCATGGCGCGTGGTCTCATTGAGGTAAATGTCCATGCTGACCATGAAGTCCAGCGAATCCAGCGCCTCGGCCAGACGCGGGCCGTTGGGCGAGGAGAGCACCGGGTTGGTGCCCACGGTGATCAAGGCGCGGATTTGGCCGTCTCCCGGGGTTTCAATCTCTTCGGCCAGGCAGGTGATGGGCAGCTCGCCCATGACCTCGGGGGCACCACTGACCCGCGCAACGTGGCGCCCGGTGGCCACGCCTTTGCCCACACCCGGTTTGCCCACCGTGTTGGAGCCAAAGGCTGCCGACTTGGCAAACAACATGCCACCGGGCAAATCCATATGGCCCGTGAGCGTGTTGAGCACATCCACCAGCCAGCTTGCCAGCGTGCCGTAGGTTTGGGTACAGGTGCCAATGCGGGCATAGACCGCTGCGCGGGGCGTGGTGGCCAGCTCACGCGCCAGTTGGCGAATGGTGTCGGCGGGCAGGGCGCAGCGCTCGGCCACCGCCTCGGGCGTGAAGGGCGCCAGCGCCAAACCGACTTCATCGACCCCGTTCACCCACTCGGCCACCGCGCCCAGGCGCACCAGCTGCTCGTCAAACAAGGTGTTCACCAGGGCGGCCAGCAAGAACACATCGGCACCCGGGCGAATGAAATGGTGGGCGTCAGCCATCGCGGCCGTCTCGGTGCGCCGGGGGTCAATCACCACCAGTCTGCCACCCCGGGCCTTCAGGGCTTTGGCCTTGCCTTTGAAATCGGGCACGGTCCACATGCTGCCGTTGCTGGCCAGCGGGTTGGCACCAATCACCAGCATCAGGTCGGTGCGGGCAATGTCGGGCAGGGCCACCGAGAGCCAGTGGCCAAACATCAGGCCGCTGGCCAGCTGCTTGGGCATCTGGTCCAGGGTCGAGGCAGAAAACACGTTTTTGGTGCCCAGCGCCCGCGCCAGTTTGGGGAAATAGGTGAGCAGCCCGATCTTGTGGGCCGCCGGGTTGCCCACAACAATGCCCGTGGCGTTGCGCCCGTGCGCAGCCATGAGGGGCGGCAGGCGACGGTCAATCTCGGCAAAGGCTTCATCCCAGGTGGCCTGCACATGCACGCCGTTGCGCTTGATCAGGGGCGTGCGCAGCCGGTCAGGGTCGTCGTGCAGGTCTTTCAGGGCCACGCCCTTGGGGCAGATGTAGCCGGCGCTGAACACATCGGCGTCATGCCCGCGAATGCTGGCAACCTGCCCATCGCGCACCTTGATCTCAAGCCCGCAGCAGGCCTCGCACAGAGGGCAGATGCGGTGGTGGGTGGTCTCGGTCATGGCGTCCTCGTGGGGGATGGTGTTTGGGGGGTGGCTTGTGACGGCAGATTTAGGCATAGCGGACGCGTCCTGTCGAGTACACAGGTGACAAGACGCCCGGGGCTGCCCTTTCGCAAAATGCGGGCATACCGCCCGGTGCAAGAATGCCCCAAGTCGGTGTCTTTGGCATTGATGTTTTTTAAGGGGACCGCATGACACACGCTTTTCAGTCCACGCTCCAGTCATTTCAGACGGCATCCGGGGTGTCGGGACAGTTCTATTCACTTCCGGCATTGGCCCAGGAGTTTCCCAATGTCAAGCGCTTGCCGGTGTCCCTGCGCATCGTGCTCGAGTCGGTGATGCGCAACTGCGATGGCAAAAAGGTCACCGCCGAGCAGGTGGCTCAAGTAGCGTGCTGGCAGCCTAACGCCGAACGCACCGCCGAGATCGCCTTTGTGGTCTCGCGGGTGGTGTTGCAGGACTTCACGGGCGTGCCCCTGCTGGCCGACCTGGCGGCCATGCGCAGCACGGCGCAGCGCTTGGGCTTGGACCCCCGGCGCATTGAGCCCCTGGTGCCGGTGGACCTGGTGGTGGACCACTCGGTCATGGTCGACCACTACGGCCAGAAAAATTCGCTGGACCTGAACATGCAACTGGAGTTTCAGCGCAACCGTGAGCGCTACGAGTTCATGAAATGGGGCACGCAGGCCTTTGACACCTTTGGCGTGGTGCCGCCGGGCTTTGGCATCGTGCACCAGGTCAACCTGGAGTACCTGGCGCGCGGTGTACACCGCACCCCAAGCGGCACCTACTTCCCCGACACGCTGGTGGGCACCGACAGCCACACCACCATGATCAACGGCATTGGCGTGGTGGGCTGGGGCGTGGGCGGCATTGAGGCCGAGGCCGCCATGCTGGGCCAGCCCGTGTATTTGTTGACGCCTGACGTGGTGGGCATGGAGCTGATCGGCCAGTTGCGTGAGGGCGTGACCGCCACCGACCTGGTATTGACCGTGACCGAAGTGCTGCGCCAGCACAAGGTGGTGGGCAAGTTTGTGGAGTTTTTTGGCGCAGGCACACGCACCCTGGCACTGCCGGACCGGGCGACCATTGCCAACATGGCGCCTGAATACGGCGCCACCATGGGCTTCTTTCCGGTGGATGAGAAAACCATCGATTACTTCAAGGGCACCGGCCGCACCGAGGCCGAGATTGAGGCGTTTGAGGCTTACTTCAGGGCGCAGGAGCTGTTTGGCGTGCCGCTGGCGGGCGAGATCAACTACTCGCAGGTGGTGCAACTTGATCTGGGCCAGGTCACCCCCAGCCTGGCCGGCCCCAAGCGGCCGCAAGACCGCATTGAGCTGGGCCGGGTGGCAAGCCAATTTGCCACGCTGTTCAGCCAGTCCGCGGCTGACAATGGCTTTAACCAGGCCGCTGAAAGCTTGCACACCCGCTACGCCGTTGGCGCTGCTTCTTTCCTGGGTGAGGCACCGCTGGCCCCTGTGCTGACACCGGGTGAACCCCGGGCGGTGGCCGAGATGGTCACGAACCGGCCCACCCTGGAGGCCAGCAAGGCCGCCCTGTTCACGCCCCAGGCACCTGCAAGCAAGCCCCTCCTGCTGGGCCATGGCGACGTGCTGATGGCCGCGATCACCAGTTGCACCAACACCTCCAACCCCAGCGTGCTGCTGGCCGCAGGTCTGCTGGCCAAAAAAGCCGTAGAGGCGGGTTTGCGCGTGCAGCCACACATCAAGACCTCGCTGGCCCCGGGTTCCCGCATCGTCACCGAGTACCTGACCCACACCGGGCTGCTGCCCTACCTGGAGCAGCTTGGCTTCTTTGTGGCGGGTTACGGCTGCACCACCTGCATCGGCAATTCGGGCGACCTGACGCCGGAACTGAACGAGGCGATTGCGAAGAATGACCTGATTTGCGCGGCCGTGCTCTCGGGCAACCGTAATTTTGAGGCCCGCATCCACCCCAACATCAAGGCCAATTTTCTGGCCAGCCCGCCTCTGGTGGTGGCCTATGCCATTGCCGGCACGGTCCTGCGTGACCTGACCAGCGAGCCGCTGGGACAGGGCACAGGGGGCAAAAACATCTATCTGGCCGATATCTGGCCCGGCAGCAACGAGGTTCACGCGCTCATGAAGTTCGCAATGAACGGCCAGGCGTTTCGCGCCAATTACGCCCGCATTGCGACCGAGCCCGGCACGCTGTGGGAAAAAATCCAGGGCGTGGCGGGCACAAGCTACACCTGGCCGCCCAGTACCTACATCGCGGAGCCGCCATTCTTTGCCAGTTTTGCTATAAAAGATGACAGTGCAGAGCAAATTGACACGCCGGCTACAGGAAAAAATGGCTCTGAGTCGATAGTGCCAGCTCGCATCATGGCCTTGTTTGGCGATTCGATCACCACCGACCATATTTCGCCCGCAGGCGCTATCAGCGAACACTCACCGGCCGGCCGATGGTTGCTCGACCACGGCGTGCAACGGGCCGACTTCAACTCCTATGGTGCGCGCCGTGGCAACCACGAGGTGATGGTGCGGGGCACTTTCGCCAACGTGCGGATCAAGAACCTGATGCTCCCCGCCCAGGCCAATGGCACGCGTCAAGAGGGTGGCATGACCCTGTACCAGGGCGGCACCCACGACGGTCAACAACTCTCGATTTTTGACGCCGCCACCCGCTACATGGCGCAGGGCACACCCACTATGGTGTT
>CAZBKX010000715.1:0-2010 GCA_964492535.1 uncultured Rhodoferax sp.
ACGCCGAAAAGACCCGGCGCGGCTGAGTTTCGCGTTTTTGAGAATATGATCCCAAACTGACTCCCCCAATAAGCTGCCATACTGACAGCTAACAAAATAGAGACCGGTTTTAGGTGAAACCGCTCCACTTCAGTCAAACTCTCATGCGAATCCTAACCTGGAATTGTAATCGTGGACCCATCGAAACGAAACTCACGTTTGCTGGGAAACTTTTGCCAACGCTCAGCGTTATTCAGGAATGTCCACGGCCCAAACATGACTATCCTACACTGCTTTGGTTCGGTGATAACCTCAAACAAGGCATTGCTATCGTGGGTTCGCCCGGCTACCGGATAGAGCCACTGCCGGCAAAGGAAGTACCGCGCTTTATGGTCCCATTACAGGTAACGGGCCCAATATCGTTCCTGCTCCTTGCTGTTTGGGCAAAGACAGACCCCAACTATCGTTACGTCAAGGCAGTCATTCGAGGAGTCGAGTGCTACAGAGAGCTTATCACTGCTCAGCCTACGGCCATCGTGGGCGATTTCAACTCGAATAAAATCTGGGACTACAAACGACCTAATCACCTAAACCATTCGGGCCTCGTGAGAAGTCTCGCCTCGTTAAGGCTCGTTAGTGCGTACCATTGGTTTTTTGGCGAAGATCAGGGCACGGAATCTCGTCCCACGTTCTACATGCTCAAAAAGCGGGAGCGACCCTACCACATCGACTACTGTTTTATTCCTGAGTCGTGGGTGTCGAGCATAACGTCCGTGGAAGTTGGCGAGTACGAAAAATGGATCACAGCGAGTGATCACTGCCCTCTGGCGGTTGACATCGAACTACCCTTAACGATCTAACCCACCTTTGCGAGGAATGATAGAGACATTGTTTCATTGTTGACTTATTGGAGCTTTGATCAGCTTCCAAATGCTGTTGGCGTCTGCCATCAATTGCGCATCATGGCGCGCCCTCTGAACCGCTCTGCTGACGGCCGAACGGTCGATGTTCAGCCGGCGGGCCACTTCGCTTCCGGCGATGGACAGGTCCTGAGTGGCCATATAGCCGATCAACGCGCGAGCCCGAGTGATCTTGAACTGCTTGCTCGGGCCAGCCAGCTCCTTTTCCTCAACGCCCAAGTGCCGGCAAACAGCTCCCATCATGGAAGACAGATCGATACCGGCCCGAACAGGGTTGAGATGAATATAGACCACCAACTGCTTCAGATAGCGGTCTTCCTCGCAGAGAATGGACTTGTAGCGGTTTTGAAAAAGATGTCCGTGGCGCCGGTGCCTGCGGTTGAACCTCACGGCATAGCCGGTTAAAAGCCGGCGCATAATCCATGCGATTTCAAGGCCTCCGGTGCGCAAAAGTAAATGGGCGTGATTGCCCAACAGCGCAAAGGCGTAACAAGGCGTTTGAGATTCCGCCAGCAGCTCGGACAGCCGCTCGATGAAATTCTCACGGTCCTGGTCATCCGCAAAAATCGCCGTCTTTTCGATTCCTCGAATGATGAGGTGGTGTACGGCGCCGGGAGCATCGATCCGGGCTTGACGTGGCATGAGTCCGGATTGACAGGCGACACTGCCCCATGTCAACAATGAAACAACGTCCCTCTTCACCTCTTCACCTCAGCCTGCGACGACTGGCCGGCGCCCAGCGCCGAAGATTATCTGACCGATCCGCATTACCCCTACGAAGTGTAAATTTTGAAATGCCCTTCGGCCATATGAGCCGGGGTTTGCCCGAAAACAGGCAAAAATGGGTCTGTCAGGCTGGATTTTCGTTATTGACAACCTCTAAAGGTAGGCTTTATAGGGACGGTCTATTTTTAATGCTTTATTTGTTGAATTGGTTTTGGTAATATCCCAGCATGCCTCGCAGAGCCCGCATTGATGCCGCCGGAGCGTTGCAGCATATTATCTGCCGTGGGATTCAACGCTGCCGTATTTACCGGGATGACTCGGACCGGCAGGATTTTCTCAGCCGGCTCGGTCAAATTCTCAGAGAGACGCGAACCACCTGTTACGC
>CAZBKX010000716.1:0-2086 GCA_964492535.1 uncultured Rhodoferax sp.
TCTCCGAGCAACATCCCCACGCTCCTGGAGGACACGCTGAAGTCCATCATCGACAAGGTACGCCACATCCGAAACCCGGTGGAGGCCGCATTCTTCCTTTGGGTTAATTTGGCCTACCTGCAGCCCTTTGCGGATGGCAACAAACGAACGAGTCGTTTAAGCGCCAACATGCCGCTCATGTTGTACAACTGCGCGCCCCTGTCCTTTCTGGACGTGGAGCGCACGGATTACGCGACAGCCATGCTCGGCGTCTACGAACAGCGCAACGTTACTGCGGCAGTGGAGCTATTTGAATTCATCTACCGCCGCTCGATTAAGAAGTACAGCGTGCTGCGAGCATCCCTGGCCGTGCCCGACCCGCTTCGAGCAAGGTACCGACAAGCCCTGAATGAGTTCATGCAGTTCGTCATTTTCTACGGTAGAACGCTGCAAGACGCATTCTCGGAAGTGCACGTCGATGCCGCAGATGTGGCGGCGTTGCGCGCCATCGCAAACATCGAACTGGACCACTTGGAGCCATACAACTGTGCCCGCTACAACCTCGCGCGAAGCATGACGCAGCGCTGGATCGACGCCGGGCGACTCCGATAACAGGATGCCATTTTGGACACAAAAAATAGAACTGTTTTCTACGCTCGGATTCCACGGGAACAGGTCAGCAGGAACAAGTTCTTGAACTAGCGGGTAGTGCAAAGTACCTTTTGGCGCCGGTGAAGACGGGCAAGTTCTCATTGGACAAAGCCGCATTCACTGAGCTGCGTGGCCTGGTTGCCCGCAATGAAGCGCTAAATACCAATAGGCAGCCTGCGCCGCTGCAAGGCCACCGCTGCGATAGGAGAACCGGGCTGTTGGCGTGGGCGGCTGGGTGTTGTCATTGCAACAATTTAGCAAGCACGAGTCATGTAGGCTTTTTTCTAGTCACCCTCTGCCCTGCCATACCGCCTGCCCGGGCTGGCAAGGGGGCCAGTGCAGGCGGGATTTTGCTGCATTGAGGCGCAAGCCTTGAACAATCTATTTATATAGCATTCTAGGCAATAGATACGCCGGCCAGATGTCAAAAAGACTTACAAAATTTCGCTACCGACCGGTAGGCCGCCCCCTACTCCCCAGCGCTCGCCAGGGCATTAGCAATGAGCTTGTCGCCCAAGAAATAGCCTGATTTGGTGAGTTGGTCCAGCAGGGGTTTGATCCCGGGGAGCAACATCTTGTGCTTGGCGAGCACCAGCACGCCCACGGTACCGATGCTGGCCACACCGAAGTTTTTAGCCATGCGCCGCCCGGCTTTGTCGTCCATCAACACACCGCAGCCCCACTCGGCCGCTGCCGCTATGGCGCTGGCCTCTCCGGCATCCACATGCAAAGCCAGTTCAAAGTGCGTCTGGGGTGCTGTGCAGCGTTTAATCACCTGATTTTGGGCGGCCTCCAGGATGGGTTTGGCCTCGGCAAAATCCAGGCGAAAAGTGCATTCGACAAACACTTCTTCGGTCACTAGCACCTGCGCAAAGACCCGAGTCAAAAGTTCAAGCTGCCCCAGCCGGGCAAAAGCGATGAGCGGCCCCGCATCTGCAATGGCAACCTTAAGCAAAAGCCGCCACCTCTTGTGCCAGCTCGTCGGCTCCATAGCGGGCCAAGGGAATTTTCAAGGCACTCAGGTGGTTAATGAATTCACTCTGCGTGACTCCGGCCAGTTTGGCGGCTTTACCCAGGCTGAGGGTTTCTTCGTCAAACAACTTGACCGCCAGCGCCACCCGCACCCCGGCGCGCAGCATGTCTTCGTCAAACGGCATGGCCACAAAAACGCCTTGGCCATGCTTGGTTACGATAGATAACTTGCCTGCCTCGGCACCGCGAACCAGCTCGCCTGTGCGCTCGCGTAAATCGCGGATGGTGAAAGTCTCCATAGGGGTGCTCCGATCAAATTTGTGCCATCAAATGCTAGCACAATAGTCAATTGGGCAGCTTGTAAGAATTCCCCTTACCAGCCCTCGCCCCACCCCTGACACCCCGAACAGGCAAATGCGGATTCAAGTTCCCGGGCGTGCGGTTCAGAATCGGCTCCATGGTGAAAAGCAGGGCAATTGACCGG
>CAZBKX010000717.1:0-2461 GCA_964492535.1 uncultured Rhodoferax sp.
ACATAGGCGCCGTTGTCTTCACTCAAAAACGCGCTGCTGCCATCGGCCAAGAGCGCATGCCACTCGGTCCAGGTGCCCTCGCCGTATTTGTATTGCAGGCGCCCCACCAAGGTGAAGGCTTGGCCCTGCCAGGTGCCAGAGGCTTGAAGTTGCAGTGGGCTGTGGTCGTCAAACAGCTCGGCCATCTTGCCGATGCGCTGCAAGGTGTCGCCGTTGCGCACCACCGTGCTTTGGCAGTAGGCGCAGACCGCGTGGGTGGACTGCGCGCTTTTAAACTCAACCGGCGCGCCACAGCCCGGGCAAGGGGCGCGGTAGGCGCGCTGCGGCGTGGGGGTCGCCATACTGAACGGGCAGAGTCTGGCTGTCGCTTAAATTAGTTTTTTGAGCAACTCGCCTTTTTTGGCGTCAAATTCTTCCTGTGTCAGGATGCCTTTGGCCTGGAGGTCGCCCAGCTTCTCCAGCGTCGCCATCACCTCTTCAGGCTTCATGCCCACGGCGGGCGCGGCCACACCGGCTGCCGCAGCGGGCGCTGCATTGAGGCCGGCCGCCAGGTTTTGGGCCAGCACCTGGCCCAGCGCCACGCCGGCACCCAGGCCCATGGCGTCGCCCGCAATGCCGCTGCCACCCCCGCCACCTTCGGCAAATTTGGGGATGGCCTGTGCGGTTTGGTACTGCATGAACTTGCCCATGTCGTTGCCGACCATGCCCATGCCAATTTTTTGGTCCATGATTTTTTGCAGCTCTTCGGGCAGCGAGACGTTTTGCACCGTCATGCCCTCCAACTTCAGGCCCAGCTTCTCGAACTCGTGCGCGAGCTGGCGGGTCAGGGCCTGGGCAAAGGTGAGCTGGTTGGCCGCGAGGTCCAAAAACGCAATGCCGCTGCTCGCAATGGCGTTGCTGATGTTTTGCAGCACCAGGCCACGCAACTGGCCATCCACATCGGCTGTGGTGTAACTCTCACGTGTGCCCGATATTTCGGTATGAAATAACTTGGGGTCGGCAATACGGTAGTTGTAATTGCCAAAGGCGCGCAGCCGCACGGCACCAAAGTCGGCATCCCGGATGGTGATGGGCTGGGGCGTGCCCCACTTCTGGTCAATTTGCTGGCGGGTGCTGAAAAAGTACACATCGCTCTTGAATGGGGACTCAAACAGCTTGTCCCAGTTTCTGAGGTAGGTGAGCACCGGCAGCGTTTGTGTGGTGAGGCGGTGGGTGCCGGGGCCAAACACGTCGGCCACCTTGCCCTCGTTCACAAACACGGCCATTTGCGATTCACGCACCACCAGCTGACCGCCGTTTTGAATCTCCATACCGGCCATTGGAAAACGCCAGGCGAGGGTGCCGTCGGATTCTTCAGTCCATTGAATAACGTCAATAAACTGCTTCTTGATGAAATCCATCAATGCCATGGTGCGCTCCAAGTAGTAAGGGTGGAGCGCAATGATACTAGGCAGAAGTGGCCCGGGTGGGACTTCATGGTCAGGGCATTGCCACCCCGGATGCAGTCGATCAGGGCTTGATGAGTCGCGCAAACGTCTTGCGGAACTTGGCTACCTTGGGCGCCGCCACGGCCATGCAGTAGCCCTGATTGGGGTTGCGCGCGAAGAAATCCTGGTGGTAGTCCTCGGCGGCTGAGTAGTTGGTCAAAGGCACCACTTCGGTCACGACAGGGCGGTTGTACACGCCGCTCTGCGTCATCTCGCTGATCACCGCCTGCGCGACTACGGCTTGTTCGGGGCTGGAGTAATAAATGCCGCTGCGGTACTGCGTGCCGCTGTCATTGCCCTGCCGGTTCAAGGTCGTGGGATCGTGGATGACAAAGAAAATCTCGAAAATCTCCCGCAAACTGATCTGGGCCGGATCAAAGACCAGTTTGACCACCTCGTTGTGGCCGGTATCTCCCGCGCAGACCTGCTCGTAAGTGGGGCGCACGACGTGCCCGTTGCTATAGCCTGATTCCACGTCCGTGATGCCTTTGACATTCACGAACACGGCCTCAGTGCACCAGAAGCAGCCGCCGCCCAAAGTAATGGTTTCCATCGTGTGCAATTCCTTAAATTTGTTTTAGAGACCTGCTTGACAGATTACCCGATGGGCACGCGGCCTCCCGGAAATGGGGTCTTACTTGGGCATGATCACGGTGTCGATAACGAGGATCACGCCGTTGTCCGCCACGATGTCGGTCGCGGTGACCTTGGCTTTGTCCACCATCACGCCGCCGGTGGTGCTGACGGTCAACTCGGAGCCTTGCACGGTCTTGACCTTGCCGGCCTTGACATCCGCGGCCATGACTTTGCCTGACACCACGTGGTAGGTCAGCACGGAGGTCAACTTGGCTTTGTCTTTCAGCAGGGCATCCAGGTCAGCCTTGGGGATCTTGGCGAAGGCTGCATCAGTGGGCGCGAACACGGTGAACGGGCCTTTGCCTTTGAGCGTGCCGATCAGGTCCGCAGCGGTCAGG
>CAZBKX010000718.1:0-5506 GCA_964492535.1 uncultured Rhodoferax sp.
AGCTGAACTGCAGGCCGTCCAGGCGCGCCAGACGGAGGTCCGGGCCGAGGAGAAAATGCTGGCCTTGGGCCTCCTGCATTTTCGCGCCGCACACCAGCCCGTGACGCAGACTGAGGTAATGGCACTTCGGGAGCAGCGCGATGCGAGCTGGCAGGCCATCAAGTCGGGTGAACTGGCGCTCCTGGACGGAGCCGCAGGGTATGAGCGCACGGTGACTCAAGCCGACCATTTGGCTGATGTGCGACACAGCAAGGCGCAGGAAGAAACCGAGCTGCAGTCCCGTCTTGACCAGGTGCAGCGCCTGCAATTGCAACTGGGCGACTTGGCTGAGCGTGAGCAGGCCGCCTTAGCCCTGCTGTCCGGGTTCGATGAGAACTGGCGTCAACGGCTGGAGCTACTTGGCCTGCCCGGCATGGCCCTGGTCCAGATGAATGAGTGGCGCGCCACCCGGGAACGGGTGCTCTTGACGACAGACACGCTCACCGAATCCAGGGCCTTGCAGGCAGATTTTTGCCGCTACGTGGCGCAGGTGGCGTCGAATTTGAAACAGGCCCTGCGGGTCGCTTCGCCAACTGAGCCGGCTGCACCAGAGGCCGACCCGACTAAGTTGAGCGCCCTGATTCTCCAGGCCGAGCAGTGGATCGGTGACGCCACGCGAGCGCAGGAGCGCCGCGACACGCTCAACACCCAAAGCCTGCGAGCCCAGGCCAGTGTGCAGGCTCTGGGCACCCGCGCAGCCCTGGCCCGCGAGGCCATGACGGGGTGGATGACCGAGTTGCACCAGGGCTTGGCCCGGGCCCATTTGCCACAGGATGCGAGTTTGGCCAAGGTGCAGGCGGCTGTTGCGCTGCAGGACCGGATGCAGCAGCATCTGCAAAAAATCCGGGAGACCCGGCTCACCCGCATCAATTTGATGCGCCAGGATCTGGATGAGTTTGCCAGGGCCGCGCGGGCGCTGGCTCGCGACATCGCGCCGGACCTGGCGTTGGTCGAGGCTACCGACATCTCTATGGGTCTGGATGCGCGGCTCAAGGTGCACGCGGCCCAATCCCAGACCCTTGATCGTGTGAACGCGGAGCTGGGCAAAGCGACAGCACAGGTCAGCGCCACCGAAGTCAAAATCGCCCAGTCTCAGGCCAGCCTGGCGCCCCTGCTCCAGGCCTCGGGCACCACCCAGGCGGACGAGTTGCGACAGGCCACGGTCAAATCCGACCGGCTGCGCCAATTGACCTCTGGACTGGACGACGCCCTCCAGCAGTTGTTGAAAGAGGGCGATGGTTTGAGCCGTGACGCCCTGGCCGCTGAATGTGCCTTGACCGACGCGGCAACAGTGGCCAGCTGCTTGAGTGACAACCAGCGCCAGACCGATGACATCGTTCAAAGCCAGAACTCCTTGTCTGGTGCGCTGACTGGTGCGCAGGCCATCTTGGGCAAGATCGCAGGGCAGGGCGCAGCCGCCCAGGCCGAGTCCCAGCGGCAAGAGGCGCTGGCACGCATGGGCAATGCGTTGGAGCGTTACATCAAGGTCTTTACGGCGGCGAAGCTGTTGCGCTGGTCGATTGAGAAATTTCGCGAAACCCGCCAAGGCCCCATGCTGGCCCAAGCCAGCCAGATCTTCATGGGGCTCACCCAGGGCGCCTTCGGCAAATTGGCCGTGGACTACGAGAGCGATCCCCCCAGGCTGTCCGGGCAGCGCGCCAGTGGCGAACACGTTGATATTGAAGGCATGAGCGAGGGCACCCGCGACCAGCTCTATCTGGCTCTGCGCCTGGCCGCGCTGTCTTTGCATCTTGAGCAAACCGCAGCCCTGCCGTTCATTGCCGATGACTTGTTCATCAATTACGACGATGGTCGCGCCCGGGCTGGCCTGGAGGCTTTGGCCCGCCTGTCCGAATCAACCCAGGTGATTTTTTTGAGTCATCACGCCCACCTGGTGCCTGTCGTGCAGGCTGTTTTTGGGGCTCAGGTCAACGTGGTACAGCTGGACTAAGGGCTCAGGATGCTCACTTAATCTGCTATTGAAGAGCAATAAATACGCCGGCCAGAACAATAAATAGCGTTAAGTTCGACTTCAGAACGATAGTTTTCACAACAAGGGCGAAAACTATTTCCTGTCGTCATCACCCGGCAAGAGGGCACCGGCCACAGCGCCCACGCCTTTGGCGGTAATTTTCACGCCGGTGGCCACCACGGTGACCGCCGCATCAGCAACCGCAATCACCGCGCAGGCTTGCAGGAACCAAACGACACCAACGCACAGGGCCCAACGCAAGGGAGTTTTCAAGGAATCGCACATCAGAGAACTATTTCGCAAATCCTCATGATATTCTGTGCATCCCATGCGCGATATTCTCACCATCACCATGAACCCTGCGCTCGACATCACCACGTCGACAGGCACCATCGCCCCCACGCACAAGATCAGATGCGGTGCCCCACAGCGGCACCCGGGCGGTGGCGGAATCAACGTGGCCAGGGTCGTTCAGCGGATGGGGGGCGACTGCGCAGCCCTGTTTCCAGCAGGCGGATCTTCAGGAGAAGTTCTCAAGCGCTTGTTGGACGAAGAAAACATCACTCAACTTTGTGTGCCCATCGCGGGTGAGACCCGGGAGAGCTTCTCCGTCAAAGAGACTTCAAGCAGTAACGAATATCGTTTTGTTCTGCCCGGTCCCAACTTGGCACCGGCTGAGTGGCAAGCCTGTCTTGATCTGGTGGCCAGCCTCCAGCCCTGTCCCCGCTATGTTGTGGCCAGCGGCAGCTTACCGCCAGGGGTGCCCACTGATTTTTATGCGCGCCTGGCGACACTCATTCAAGCCAACGGGGGAAAACTGGTGCTCGATACATCAGGGCCTGCGCTGGCGGCCGCACTTGAAGAGGGTGTCTGCCTCGTCAAGCCCAGCCTGCGCGAGTTGCGAGAACTCCTGTGTCAGCCTCTGGAAACGCAAGCGCAATGGCGCGACGCCGCCTTGGCACTGGTTGACCGGGGGAGGGCGCAGGTGGTTGTGCTGTCATTGGGCGAAGGTGGCGCCTGGCTGGTGACGCACGACGAGACGTGTTTTGCACCTGGCCTGTCAGTCCCGGTGGTAAGCACCATTGGGGCGGGTGACAGTTTTGTAGGGGGGATGGTGTGGGCAATGTGTCAGGGTCTGCTGGTGCGGGAATCGTTTCGATACGGAGTCGCTGCGGCGTCGGCTGCCGTGCTGAGTGTGGGCACCGGCTTGTGCAGTCAGGCGGACGTGATTCGGCTTCATGACGACGTCATTGTGGAATGCTGAATTCGATATGAAAAAGATGACACCCAACCGGAGTCAACTGAGCGTCGGAACGTTCGGCTTGAAATACACATGAACGAAGCCCCACCCGAGTACCTGGAAATCAGCCAACTCAGAATCGGCCTGTTCGTAGAGCTGGAAGTAGGCTGGATGTCACACCCGTTTCCTTCCGGCAACTTCAAGATTTCTTCTCTCAAGCAAATTGAGATGATCAAGTCGCTTGGCCTGAGCCGCATTCGTTATCTTCCCGGCAAGAGCGATCCGCCCGATGAGGCGCCGCAGGCGCCAGTTGCGGAGTCGGCCGTTACGGCCCGGATGTCGCTTGCCGACTTGAATGTCGAGCGCCTGGAGTCGAAGAAGCAACGACAGGAGACGCTGGCTGCACAGCAGCGGGACCTGATGATTTGCGAGCGCCGCTTTGTCGAGAGCATTCGCCAATACAAACAAGTACTGGATCAGCTCAAGGTGCAGCCTCAAGCTGCGACAACCCAGAGTCTGGCGCTGGTCAATGGTCTGATTGACGACATGATGGCGCAGGGCGAGTCGAGCATTCGGCTTCTTTCCGAAGGCATGGGTGACAAAAGGGCCATGCACCCGGTGAATGTCACCATCATCTCGCTGCTCCTGGGCAGGGCAATGGCCTTGACGCCGCCCGAGTTGCTTGATCTCGGCGTTGCGTCGTTCCTGCACGACATGGGCAAAATACGCTTGCCGGATCGAGTTCTTTTGCTGGATGAGAACTTTTCCACCGCCGAGTACGAGCTGTATCAGGAGCATGTGGTGGAGGGGAGTGCGTTGGCAAAGTCCATGGGCTTGACGCCGGGTGCGCGTCAGGCCATTGCCCAACATCACGAATTGATGGACGGGAGTGGTTTTCCAACCGGGTCCAAAGGAGACACTCTTTCATCCATTGCCAAAATACTGGCTCTGGTGAACCGGTACGACACCTTGTGCAATCCGGGCCGGTCGGCAGCGGCCATCACGCCGCATGAAGCCTTGTCCCTGATATTCGCGCAGCTAAAAACGCGTTATGACTCCGCAACGGTCAGGGCCTTCATACGCATGATGGGGGTGTACCCCCCTGGATCGGTCGTGCAGTTGGTGGATGAGCGCTTTGCGATTGTGGTGTCAGTCAATTCCATCCGGCCACTGAAACCCCGGCTGATTGTGTGTGAACCGGGTATTCCAAAAGATGAAGCGCTTATTCTGGATCTGGCGCAGACACCTTCCATCGGGATCAAACGTAGCCTGAAACCCAGCCACCTTCCCAAGGCGGCATTTGACTACCTCGCGCCACGGCAAAGAATGTGCTATTTCTTTGAGCGAGCGATTGAGTCTGACCACGCCCCGGTGTCAACATGACACTTGACGACTGGCGACCCCTCTTTGATGGTTTGCTGGAATCGGTCTGGCTGGTTGACCCGGTCACGCTGCGCATTCTCTCAGTCAACAACGCGGCGGGCCAGTTGCTGGGCATGGATTGCGCTGACCTGGTGAACAAACCGGTGATTGAACTGACGGCGACACCGGAAGATCAGTTCTTTTGGGAAGATGTTGCCGCCGGGCTAAGCAGCGGCATTCATTCCGAAACCCTGCTTCGCGGCGCCGATGGTGTGGCCGTGCCCGTGGAGCGCAGGGTAACCCGGGCTTGGCTCTCGGGGGATCACGCCGTTTACGTGGTGGGCCTGCGGGACCTGCGACAGCAACGCAGGACGGACAATGAGCTTGAACGCCTGCTGACCGAACTTCGCGCCACTCTGGAGTCCACCGCCGATGGCATTCTGGTCAGCGACCTGAGCGGCGCGATTCGCAACTACAACCGCAACTTCGCAGAGTTGTGGGATCTGCCCCATGATCTGCTTTTGAACCGTCAGGACGCGGCTGTTCATGCCCATCTGGCCGACAGCGTCATGGACAGACCCCGCTATGAGCGTCGCCTTCAGGAGATCGCTGAAGATACTTTGCTCGAAACTTCTGATGTCGTGATGACGACCCAAGGCCGGGTGCTGGAGCGGGTGACCCGACCTCAATTCAGCCGGGGACAACCCAGCGGGCGAGTTTTTTCTTTGCGGGACATCACACAAAGCACGCACACGCAGGCCCGACTTCGATTGGCCGCCAAAGGGTTCGAATCCAGCCCGGATGCTGTTTTCATCACGGGACCTGATCTTCTGATCCTGGCCGTCAATCCGGTGTGCGAGCGATTGACGCAAACGCCGCACGCCGAATGGGAC
>CAZBKX010000719.1:0-8186 GCA_964492535.1 uncultured Rhodoferax sp.
AGGCTAGTGCGCGAAACTCCCTTTTCAGCAAATACGCTGCCGAGCGCGTATTTGCTGAAAAGGGAGTTTCGCGCACTAGCCTGCAGGACATTGCGCAGGCCGCTGGGGTGACCCGCGGTGCGATTTACTGGCATTTCGCCAACAAGGCAGACCTGTTCAACGCCATGATGGCGCGCATTTCCCTGCCCATGGAGCAGGCTCTGCAACAAATTGGCCACGATGCTGCCCGAGACCCACTGAGCGAGCTACAGCGCTCGCTCCTGGACACCATGCGCCAAATAACCTTGGATGACCGCACCCGGTTGATCTTTGAATTGGCGACTTTGAAGGTGGAGTACGTTGATGAGCTGCTGGCCGTCAAGGACCGCCATGTGCAGGCCCATGCCGGTGGCAAGCGCGAGATCGAGCGGAGCCTGCAAGAGGCGACTGATCGCCGGGGCCTGCACTTGAAGGTGCCTGTGGCTGTGGCCGCGCAAGGTTTGCAGGCGCTGGTGGTGGGCCTGATTCATACCTGGCTGCTCGCCCCGCAGGCGTTTGAGCTGGTGCCGGTGGCCGAGGTGGCCATTGGGGCCTATCTGGCGGGCGTGGGGCTGAATCCCTGTCAGGCCATCCCCTAAACTCCCGTCCCATGACCAAAAATTTGCAGGTGTTGGGGATCGAATCCTCGTGTGATGAGACAGGAGTCGCGTTGGTGGCCGTGCATGGCGACGCCGTGCCTGTGCTGCTGGCGCATGCCTTGTACAGTCAGATCGAGATGCACCAGGCCTATGGCGGCGTGGTGCCGGAGCTTGCCAGTCGCGACCATATTCGTCGGGTGCTGCCGCTCACGCAGCAGGTGCTGGCCGAGTCCGGCCGAACCCTGGCCGATGTGGATGTGGTGGCTTTTACCCGCGGTCCGGGGTTGGCGGGTGCGCTCTTGGTGGGGGCAGGTGTGGCCTGCGCCTTGGGGGCGGCTTTGGGCAAGCCAGTGCTGGGCGTACACCACCTCGAGGGGCATTTGTTGTCGCCCTTTTTGAGTGCGGATCCACCCGAATTTCCGTTTGTGGCGCTGCTGGTGTCCGGTGGCCACACGCAACTGATGCGCGTGGACGGGGTAGGGCGCTACGAGTTGTTGGGCGAGACCATTGACGACGCCGCGGGGGAGGCCTTTGACAAGTCCGCCAAGTTGCTGGGTTTGGGGTATCCAGGCGGGCCGGCCCTGTCAAAGCTGGCGCAGCATGGCAACCCGACAGCCTTCAAGCTGCCGCGTCCTTTGCTGCGCAGCGACAACCTGGATTTCTCATTTGCGGGCCTCAAAACAGCCGTGATGGTGCAAGCGAAAAAGCTGGCGCTGGCCACCGGCTGCGACGTGGTGGATTTGCCCGCGCCGGTGCTGGCCGACCTGGCGGCGTCCACCCAAGCGGCCATTGTGGAGGTGCTGGTGAAGAAGTCCTTGATCGCCTTGAAGCTCACCGGGCTCAAGCGCTTGGTGGTGGCGGGTGGCGTGGGCGCCAACCACAGCCTGCGTGAGCAACTCAACGCCGAGTGCGCCCGACGCCACATCCGCGTGCACTACCCCGAATTGCATTTGTGCACCGACAACGGCGCCATGATTGCCATGGCCGCTGCGATGCGCCTGCAGTCTGGCCAACAAAAAGCCAGCGAGGTTTACGCTTTTGACGTCAAACCGCGCTGGCCTCTCAATACACTGTAAGTACGCCCTAAATTGGTCTCTGGCCGGCGTGTTTAAACAGTTTGTAGCTATTTAATTAATAGTTATCTCTGTCACGCGACTGGCGGGCACCAGCTTGCCCAGTTTGAGTGTCAGCACGCCATTTTCCAGCTTGGCTTCGCTGGCGGCTGTATCAATCTCCTGGGGCAACTCATAGGCTTGCTTGTACTGGCGAGGGGCACCTTCGCGGGTTTCAATGCGAACAATATTGCCTTCAATCCCGATGTTGAGCTGGTCTTTGGCCACGCCGGGTACGTCAAAACTCAGGGTGTAGGACGTGTCATCCTGCACCACAGTGCAGGATTTCTGGCGTGCCGCGACTTGGGTCTCTGCCAGAAATCGTTCGAGCGAACGGCTCACACCAGAATGGACGGGACGACGAAATTGGGCGGGGGTGGCGGTCGTAAAAAACATGAAATGACTCCTTGTACACTGCGCGGCGTTCACCATGAACCACCGCTTGATTCCAATCTGCGAGTGAAGCGGCCGTATTCAAGAGAGAGTCTTCAATGTATATTTTTGCCCGTCGAGCCTTGAAATTGCTGGCACTGGCATCGGTCGTCACCACCATGGCGATAGCTCAGCCCGCCCCCACGCCCATCAAGATAGCCATGATCGAGGGCTTGAGCGGTCCGTTTGCCAACACGGGAGAAGCCGTCTTTCGCAATTTGATCTGGGCCGTGGAGCGTGTCAACGCGCGCGGTGGCGTCACCTTGCCCGGGGTTGAGGGGACTGCGGCCGGGGCTCGCCCCATGGCCTTGGCGCGCTACGACAGCAAGGGCCAGAACGAGGAGGCCATGACGGCGCTCAAGTCGGCCATCGATGACGGCGCCCAATTCATCATGCAGGGTAACTCGTCGTCCAACGCCGCAGCCCTGATCGAGGCCATCAACAAACACAACGAGCGCGAGCCGGGCAAGCGCGTGCTGTTTCTGAATTACTCGGCCGTTGACCCGATCCTGACCAATGAAAAATGCAGTTTTTGGCACTTCCGGTTTGATGCCCATGCCGACATGCGCATGACCGCGCTGATGCAGGTGCTCAAAGACGACAAGGCACTCAAGAGCGTCTACCTCATTGGGCAGGATTACAGCTTCGGTCATGCCGTTGCCCGCGAGGCCAAACGCCAGTTGGGGCTGGTACGGCCCGACGTGACTCTGGTGGCCGAAGAGTTGCATCCGGTGGGTCGGGTCAAGGACTTCCTGCCCTATGCGACCAAAATCAAGGCCAGCGGGGCACAGGCCGTGATCACCGGCAACTGGGGCAACGACCTGACCCTGCTGGTCAAGGCGGCCAAAGAGGTGGGTTTTGAAGGCAAGTTCTATACGTTCTACGGCAACGCCCTGGGCGCCCCGGCCGCGATTGGTGATGCCGGAATTGGCCGTGTGGTGGCCGTGGCAGACTGGTTACCCAACGTCCAGACACCGCAAAGCGAAGCCTTTTACCAGTCGTTTCGCCAGCGCTTCCCCAAGCCGGCAGACGACTACGTTCACATGCGCATGCAGCTCATGGTGGAGTCGCTGGCCCAGGCCATTGAAAAAGCGGGCACGACGAATTCAGTCGCCGTAGCTTCCCAACTTGAAAAAACCCGTGTCACGTTTGCCAACCAGACCGGCACCATGCGGGCCTCGGACCACCAGTTTCAGCAGCAGCTCGTCGTGGGTGTCATGGACAAGATGGGGACGCCGGGCGTGAAATTTGATGTTGAGGGCTCGGGCTATGGCTTTCGGGTCATCAAAACCATCCCCGCCGCCAGCGCCGAGCAGCCCACCACCTGCCAGATGCAGCGCCCTCAGTCGTAAACTGATCAGCTTACCGAGGCCCGATCCGACCATGCGCCAAGTCATTCAGAATCTCGAAGAGTCCCGTATCCGCGAAGTCGCCAATGCCGGCATGGGCCGCGAGGATGTGCTGGCGTTCTGGTTTGGTGAGAGCGATGAAGTCACGCCTGAGTTCATTCGCCAGGCTGCCATCGACTCTTTGCAACGTGGTGAGACTTTTTACTCCCACAACCTGGGCTTGCCGGCATTGCGCCAAGCCATCTCGGTTTACATGAGCGACAGGCATTGCCCCATTGCCGTGGACCGCGTGGCCGTGACCAGTGGCGGTGTCAATGCGCTGATGCTCGCCATGCAGCAGTTGCTCGATGCTGGCGACGAGGTGGTGGCCATCACACCGGTGTGGCCCAACCTGACGGCCCAGCCCGCCATCATGGGCGCTCGCGTCAACTGCCTCGCCTTGGCGCCCGTGGACGGCGTGTGGACGTTGGACATGTCGGCCCTGGTGGCAGCTGTGACCCCTGGCACCAAAGTCTTGATCATCAATGCCCCCAATAATCCGACCGGCTGGACGCTGACGCGTGAAGAGCAGCAGCGCATCGTGGAGCACTGCCGCAGCACCGGCACCTGGATTCTGGCCGACGAGGTGTACGAGCGGCTCTACTACGAGCCCAGCGCCAATGGCTGTGCGCCCAGTTTTCTGGATGTCACTACGCCTGATGACCGGCTGGTGGTGGTGCACAGCTTTTCCAAGAGCTTTCTCATGACCGGATGGCGTTTAGGCTGGCTGGTGATGCCGCCTGCCATGACGCACCACATGGGCAAGTTGATCGAGTTCAACACGTCGTGCGCCAGTGTCTTCACCCAGCGCGCGGGCGTGGCCGCCTTGCAGGGCACGGAGGCGGTCACGCCCCGGGTCGTGGCCCACCTCAAGGCCTGCCGTGACACCCTGATTCCCCTCCTTCAAACGATCCCCGGCGTACAAGTGGCGCCGGCGCGCGGCGGCATGTACGCGTTTTTCAAGCTCGCTGGTTTTGATGATTCGCTCACCACCGCCAAGCGATTGGTGGTGGAGGCGGGCTTGGGCCTGGCGCCTGGCGATGCGTTCGCGCCTGAGGCTCGGGGCTGGCTGCGCTGGTGTTTTGCGTCTCAGAACCCGCAACGGCTCGTTGAGGGCGTTGAGCGGCTCAAGCGCTGGCTGCAAGCGCAGGCTTAAGTGGGCGTCACCCCGAAGGACAGGCCCATTGGGGGCTTCGGGTTATACTTGACTGGCTTTGCATTTGGCAATGTCGCACGTCAGGGGCAGTTCCAGCGCCTGACGCAAGTTCAACGAATTAGGAAATACCATGATCGCTTCCAGCATTAAAGCCGCTGTTGTCAAAGACAACGCCCGTCAAGCCGGTGATACAGGCAGCCCAGAAGTGCAAGTTGCACTGTTGACTGCCCGCATCAATGAACTCACCCCTCACTTCAAGACCCATGCCAAAGACCACCACGGTCGTCGCGGCCTCTTGCGCATGGTCAGCCGTCGCCGCAAGTTGTTGGATTACCTGAACTCCAAAGACCACGATCGTTATGTTGCGCTGATTGCCAAGTTGGGTCTGCGTAAGTAATTTCAAATTTGAATAATGAACGCCTGAGTTAGGTCACTAGCTCAGGCGTTTTTTACTTCGGAGAAGGTAAAAGCGGAGCGAAGCTGTGTCATTCCAGGGAATTTTGGATTCGGTGAACCGAATTTCGCTGGAATGGCATCGTGTTCTGCAATGCCCAATCCAGGCTCGGGTGAGGTGGCCTGCACCTCCCACATTGACCAGGAGAACTACATGAGCATTTTCAATAAAGTTACCAAGACCTTCCAGTGGGGCCAAAACACGGTCACCATGGAGACCGGCGAAATCGCACGTCAATCCACCGGCGCCGTGCTGCTGGACATGGACGGCACCGTCGTGCTGGCCACCGTGGTTGCCAAAACCGAAGGTAAAGCTGGTCAGGATTTTTTCCCCTTGACCGTTGATTACCTCGAAAAATCATATGCCGCAGGCAAGATTCCCGGCAGCTTTTTCAAGCGCGAAGGCCGTCCCAGCGAGTTTGAGACGCTGACTAGCCGCCTGATCGACCGCCCGATTCGCCCCCTGTTCCCCGAAGGCTTTTTCAACGAAGTACACGTGGTGGTTCACACCCTGTCACTGAATCCTGAAGTCGATGCTGACATTGCCGCGCTGATTGCGGTCAGCGCTGCCTTGTCCGTCAGTGGCATTCCTTTCAGCGGCCCAATCGGCGCGGCTCGCGTGGGTTATGTGAACGGTCAATACGTGCTCAATCCTGGCCAGACAGCCCGCAAGGATTCGATCATGGATCTGGTGGTGGCAGGCACTGAAGCCGCTGTGCTGATGGTCGAATCGGAAGCCCAGCAGTTGTCCGAAGAGATCATGTTGGGTGCTGTGGTGTTTGGTCACGAGCAAGGCAACATCGCTATCAACGCCATCCACGAATTGGTTCGCGATGCCGGCAAGCCGATGTGGGACTGGAAAGCGCCCGCCAAGAACGAGCCTTTGATCGCCAAAGTGGGTGCATTGGCCCAGGAGAAGCTGGCAGCTGCCTACCAAATCCGTAACAAGCAGGCCCGCACCCGTGCCTGCCGCGAAGCCTACGCCGTGGTGATGGCTGACTTGAAGCTCGACGGCGTCCCGTTTGACAGCGTGGCGGTCGAAGGCATGTTGTTTGACATCGAAGCCAAGATCGTTCGCAGCCAGATTCTGGCCGGTGAGCCCCGCATTGACGGCCGTGACACACGCACCGTGCGTGCCATCGAGATCCGCAACAGCGTGTTGCCCCGTACCCACGGCTCCAGCCTGTTCACCCGCGGTGAAACCCAGGCGTTGGCGGTCACGACCCTGGGCACCGAGCGCGATGCACAGCGCATTGATGCCTTGTCGGGCGATTACGAAGACCGCTTCATGCTGCACTACAACATGCCTCCGTTCGCCACGGGCGAAACCGGTCGCGTGGGTACGCCCAAGCGCCGTGAAATCGGTCACGGCCGCCTGGCCAAGCGCGCTTTGATGGCCGTGTTGCCATCCAAAGAAGACTTTCCGTACACCATGCGTGTGGTGTCCGAGATCACCGAGTCCAACGGTTCCTCGTCGATGGCTTCGGTCTGCGGAGGCTGCTTGTCCCTGATGGACGCCGGCGTGCCGATGAAGGCGCATGTGGCGGGTATCGCCATGGGTTTGATCAAGGAAGACAACCGCTTTGCGGTGTTGACCGACATCCTGGGTGATGAAGATCATTTGGGCGACATGGACTTCAAGGTCGCCGGCACCACCAACGGCATCACTGCGCTGCAGATGGACATCAAGATCCAGGGCATCACCAAGGAAATCATGCAAGTGGCGTTGGCGCAAGCCAAGGAAGCACGCATGCACATTCTGGGCAAGATGCAGGAAGCCATGGCTGAAGCCAAGACCGAAGTGTCCAACTTCGCGCCTCGCCTGTTCACCATGAAGATCAATCCCGAGAAAATTCGCGACGTCATCGGCAAGGGCGGCTCGGTCATTCGCGCCCTCACAGAGGAGACTGGTACCCAGATCAACATTGATGAAGACGGCACGATCACGATCGCATCGGCAGATCCAGCGAAGGCAGAAGAAGCCAAACGCCGCATTCAGCAAATCACGGCTGAAGTCGAAATCGGCAAGATCTACGAAGGCGCGATCACCAAGATTCTGGACTTCGGCGCTTTGGTTAACCTGCTGCCCGGCAAAGACGGCTTGTTGCACATCAGCCAGATTGCCCATGAGCGTGTCGAAAAAGTCACCGACTACCTGTCAGAAGGCCAGATCGTCAAGGTCAAGGTCATGGAGACTGATGAGAAGGGCCGTATCAAGCTGTCCATGAAGGTCTTGCTGGATCGCCCCGCTCACCACGGTGGTGATCAGGGTTGATCGTAAAAGTTATTAAATTGATAGCGAGGTGTGCTTTAAATACGCCGGCTATCGCCTTAAATGACTATGAAAGCTATAGAAATTACCGCTTTTGGCGCCCCTGAGGTGTTGCAGGTAGGTGAGCGACCGATGCCCGTCCCCGGTGCAGGAGAGTTGCTCATTCGCGTTGCAGCCAGCGGTGTCAATCGCCCCGATGTGCTGCAGCGCACCGGCAACTACCCGGTGCCGCCGGGCGCATCGGACATTCCTGGTCTGGAAGTCGCGGGCGTCATCGAGCAGGGCGATGCCCAGGAGATGCTGCGCTACGGCTTTAAAGTGGGTGATCGGGTCTGTGCCCTGGTGGCTGGCGGTGGTTACGCTGAATTCTGTGTAGCCCCGGTGGCGCAGTGCCTGCCCGTACCCCGGGGGTTAACTGATGTTGAGGCGGCTTCGCTGCCTGAGACCTTTTTCACGGTGTGGAGCAATGTCTTTGACCGCGGGCGTCTGCAAGCGGGCGAGACCTTGCTGATTCAGGGCGGCTCCAGCGGTATTGGGGTCACGGCCATTCAAATGGCAAAGGCGATGGGTGCCCAGGTTGTGGTGACAGCGGGTAGCGATGAAAAATGCGCCGCCTGCCTGGCTTTAGGGGCTGCCCATGCCATCAACTACACAAGGCATGATTTTCAGGACGAGGTGAAGCGTCTGACCGGAGGCCTGGGTGTGGACGTCATTCTTGACATGATGGCCGGGGCCTATGTTGCCAAGGAAATCGAG
>CAZBKX010000720.1:0-2873 GCA_964492535.1 uncultured Rhodoferax sp.
CGCTGGCCAATCCCACGGCCCCTGGAAGGCCATCACCGTTGCCACACCTCTATGAACTACATCGCCGCTTTACTTCATTTCGCAACGTTGTACGCATCGCGTGCCCTGTACCGTCTAGCCTACTGGGTGGGTGTGGTCACCGCCAGCCTGGTGTGCGCTGCGCTGCTGCTGTTCTTTGTGGCCCGCGCGGCCATACGCCCCGCGCCAGGGGCGTGGGCTACTACCGTCCACGTGGGGCCGGTGCCCGTCGAAGTGGGTGTTGCATCACTGATCTGGCTGGGCACGACGCCCTGGGTGGCGCAGCGCCTGGCGGGCCATACCCTGCCATCCCCCGCTGGCCCCTTGCGCCTGGGCTGGGTCGCGCAAGACCAGGTCTTGACCCTGCGCTGCCAGCCCTGCAGCCTGCGCAACGCCAGCTGGGGCTCAGCCGCGTTGCGCTTACCCGCGGTCGATGTCAGCGTGCGGCGCACTGGCATGCAGCTGCAGGGAACCGCAGCGGCTGGTGCAGTGGCCGCAACCTGGCGCGGCCAGTTGACACACACCAGCCTGGTGCTGGACATGGACTTGCCGCCCACACCGGTGCGCGATGGTTATGCCCTGTTTGCCGAAGCGATCCCCGAGCTGAAAACGGCGCAGATAGCGGGTACCTTCGCCTTGCGGGCAACACTCCGCCTGCCGTCCCGCACCCTGGTCGTGCAACCCCAATTGGTGGGAATGTCGGTACAGGGCCTGGGCACGGACCAATGGGCCAACGCCCAAAGCGCGTGCAGCAAGGGCCTGCCAGCCCGCGTACAAAAGGTGGCACTCGGTGCCAACAGCCTGCTGGCTCGCGCCGTGGTCGCCGCTGAGGACCAACGCTTCTTCGAGCACACCGGCTATGACATGGTGGAAATCGCCCACGCCCTGCGCAGCAACAACCAGCGCGCGTTGCAGGTCTCCAATGACGACACGCCGCAAACCGGCCTGCGCGGTGCCAGCACGCTGTCGCAGCAGGTCGCCAAATTGCTGGTGACCGGCGGTGAACGCGCGCCGGTGCGCAAGCTGCGCGAACTGTTGTACGCAGTGGAAATGGAGCAGACGCTGGGCAAAGCCCGCATCCTGCGCCTGTACCTGGACAACGCGCCTTGGGGCGCCACCGTGTGTGGCGCACAGGCGGCAGCCCACACCTACTTCACCAAGCGCGCCGATCAGCTCAGCGTCGATGAGGCGGCGTGGCTGGCGGCCATGTTGCACAACCCGGCGCTGGAGGCGCGGCGCTGGGCTGCAACCGGACGCATCAATGAGGCGCGCGCGCAGTGGGTCGCCAGTGGGATGCGCTTGACGGGCAGCAGCCACGCGGCGGGTTGCACCCAAGGCAATGCTGCGCGACCCTGTGTGGCGCGGAGCTCTGGTTCTAATCGGCGCATTCCGGTGCCTCTTCCACAACAAACCAACCTAGGCATCGAATGACCTGCCATATCTTGCTTCGCCGATCCTGGTTCTGTTGGTCATAGCCGGTATGGCTGTTTTCGCTTGCAAGATGCTGGGGCCCAAGCGCTTCCTCCTTGTGCTGGCCTCGCTGGTACTCATTCTGGTTGCCACATGGAAGCACTACGCGCAGGCGTTCGCGCTGAAGGCCGTTCCGGATGCATTCCAGGTGCGGAGCATCATCTATGCAAATGAAGAGTCATGGGGCTTTGTCGCCGGTGGCAATGAGGCGTGAATCCGGTTCTACCCCCTGTCCGCAGAGGTCACTTCCGGAATTCAAAGAGGTGGAGTCAGCTACCTGGATCACCTACCACCCAAAAAGGACCAAGCCAGTCGCAGCTGGCGTGGAAGCTACACGCAATGGAGCGAGACACCTATTCAGGGAGACCATTGGAAAATCAACGAAAACACGGGTTTGCTGAACGTGATCGACTACATCTGCGCCTTGGGCTTCTGCATTGACATACCGCCAGACCGTTTGCGTCAGGCGAACGAGATTGCCAGCAGGCTGGGCAGCTTCTACGCCCGTGGCGGCATTGGAACAATCGTTGTGAGTCCGAAGCAGAAGGTGGTGCTCTATTTCTACAGCGGCTAAAGCGATGGAGCCCCCATGTACCGCTGCGACTTCAGTCCACAAAAAAGTCTGGGAAGAAATTCTTGTTGCCCGGTGTGACGGCATATGCATCCAGATCGGTCACGCCATGCGCGGCCAGCACCGCCTCGTTGATGTAGAAATTGCCAGTCTCAAACGTGGCATTGGCCAACACGCAACAGGCCCCGTCCGCCATGATCTCGGGCGTGCGGCACAGCGCAATGTCCACACCGGGAAACGGATAGGAAATTCAACCACATGTAGCCAAGTATGGCCCGGGTTTGGGCTATCCGAGCGCCTCACCAATTGACGCGCTGGTCTACCTCATAGCCGGGTGCTGGCTGTGCGGCCCAGTCCCAATCTGGCTCCATGGGCTGCGACTGCGACTGCGACTCCGACTGCACCCGATGTGGTCCAGTATTTACCGGAGATCCGCACTGTGCGTGATGAAGGCAATGATGCGCATTTGCCCCGCACTTATGGGCACACCGGCGGGAACACCTCGTAGATATGGGAGATCAGCACGGCCCACAGGCAGTGCGCTTGTGCGCGCTTGGGTTGCTCGGGCGCTGGCGTGGGCGAGGCGGCCTGGTCCGCTGGTACCCGCCCGGGCCCGCGCTGCACCGGCCAACTGTCCTGACGCACTGCAAGGGAGCTAGCTTGCCCCTCGACTCGGGCGCGGAGTGCCTAGTAGTTAGTTCCATCAATAGCATTACATATCATGCCAGACCGAGGTCGAATTTATTCCAGCGGAAAACGACAGGTGCGGAGTTGAATTCTTCGATGCCCTTCAGGATACGAGCCTTCAGTTCGT
>CAZBKX010000721.1:0-2110 GCA_964492535.1 uncultured Rhodoferax sp.
GCAGACTACAAAACAGGCTTGGCGAGGTCTGATGATGTTGGCGGCGTCAACTCCAGGGCTGCAAACAAGGACTTTTGAGCGGGCGAGATCTCCGTCAATCCGGTCAACGTTTTGCCCTCGCTGGTCTCGATGGTTTGTTGATGAATGCGTTTGAGCTGCTCCAGTAGCAGGGTGGGCGATTCTAAGCGTCTGGCGACTTTTAGCCGCATGCGCATCACCCGGTACAGAATCAACGCCATGAAGCAAATCAGCGCGTGGGCACGAATGCGCTGTGGCAGTCGGTGGTACACCGGCCCTATCTCGATGTCCGATTTAAGCACCCGAAACCCGCGCTCAATATCAGCCAGGCTCTTGTAACGCTGCACCACCTCAGCCGCTGTTGCTCTGGTGTTGGTCACCAGCAGCAACTTGCCACCCGAGCAGTTCGAGGTAACGTTTTTTCTCCTCGTCGATGGCGTAGCTAAACAACTCCTCTTTCAAGTCCACTTTGATCACGTGCGCCATATGGGCGGCTTTGACTGCATGGTAAAAACGGGCCTTGGTGCCCGAATCCGACATCGGCCGGCCTTTGCTTTTCTTCTTGGTCCCAGTGCGCTGGCTCTCGTCTTGCTCATCGAGTTTGACACTGCATTGCTGGCCCAGCTTGACCAACTCTGCAATCGTTTTGTCGCGCGCAGTGGTGCGCCTGCTCGCTGATACTGGGTCGTGCGCCACCACCAGACGACTGCTCTGCCACGTGGTCTCGGCGCACCACTCTTGTGTGCTGTTGTGCGCCGCATGGAGATTCTTCAGATCATCGGCAAAATCGCCATAGCGCGCCGCAGGCACCGCCAGGATGTACTGCACTGCCACGCAGCGCCCGTCTTTTTTGAGTTGCGCTTGCAGTTTGCCCAGTTCGTCGATGTTGGCTGCACTCAGTAGCCCCCGGTCGGCAATCAGCACCACACGTTTGAGTGGGTAGCGCGCCAACAGCGCCCCGAATCATGGGCAACAGGGTTTTGGCCTCTGCTGTATTGCCGGGATGAACTTCATGCGCGATGGGCAGACCCTCTGCGGTTTGCACCAGGGACAACATGAACTGGCGTTCAATCAGCCCCGACTTGGCCAGGCCATAGGCGCGCACATCATCGTCCAGGTCGGTTTGACCTGTGACGGCGACGGTGGTGAGGTCATAAAACACCACCGAGAGGTCTTGATCAATCAAGGGGCGCATGAGCATGGCCAGTCGGGTACTGAGTTTCTCGCTGTACTCATCGAGCACATCCATGGCGCGCAGCAGGTGCTGATGCTCAGGATTGAGCCCAAAGTCTGCTGGCAAGGCCACCGTCTCCAGCCAGCGCAGCACACCGAGTTTGCTGCCAGGGTCGCACAAACGATTGAAGAGCATCAGGCGCAGGCAGGTCAGGACATCAACTTGCACTTTTGAGTGCCGCCAAGCTGACGCCAGATCGTCAAAGCCCAAGGAGCGCCACAGTTCAGAAAGCGCCCAGGTGTCGCCAGCATGGCGGCTGCCAGAAAAGCGCAGGCCGTCAAAGGCGCAGGCCGCCGGTGCCATGCTGCGGGCCCGCTGCAAAGAGGCAATCAAGGTGTCGACTTCGCCACCGGCCTCAAGGCGACCCAAGGTGCAGACGGTGCGTTGGCGGGGTTTGCCTTCAGCGTTACGGAAGGACTCCACCAACTGCGCGTAGCGGCGATTACCGGATTGGGTGACCTTGATGACTATGGCGCTGAGTGTAGCTTAAGTTGCGGAAAATGAAACTACCTTAAACGCCAAACATGCCACTACAAGCGTTTTTAGGCCTTAGCCTGAAAATCCTCGCAAGTGCTTGAATTCATTGGAAGACTGGGGCGGAAAGAGAGAAATTCTGGGGAAATGGTGTCGAACTTATGCGGCTACGGGGTAACTGAGGAATTTAGGTTAAACAGGTTGTAGAGCTTGCAGCCCCGGAAGTTCGACACCATTTCCCCAGAATTTCTCTTTTTCCGTCCCAGTCTTCCAATGAATTCAAGCACTTACGAGGATTTTCAGGCTAAGGCCTAAAAACGCTTGTAGTGGCATGTTTGGCGTTTAAGGTAGTTTCATTTTCCGCAACTTAAGCTACACTCAGCG
>CAZBKX010000722.1:0-1995 GCA_964492535.1 uncultured Rhodoferax sp.
GAGGCCGTCGCGGTGTTGTTCGATCTGGCCACTGAGGTGAACAAGACAGGTTCTTCCGAGTTGGCGGGCTTGCTTAAAGCCTTGGGCGCTTGTCTGGGGCTGCTGCAGGCAGATCCTGAAGTTTTTTTGCAGGCCGGTGCCTCGCTGGATCACCCTGCCGTTGAAGCCCTGATTGCGCTGCGTGCGCAGGCCAAGGCTGTCAAAAACTTTGCGGAGGCTGATCGGATTCGTCAGGAGTTGCTTGCAGGCGGTGTTGTCCTGAAGGACGGTCCAAGCGGCACAACCTGGGAGGCTGCTCCATGACGATTTCATCAATCATTTTTGCTCCTGGCCTTTATGTCCATTGAGATGAGTGCTTCTGATATCGCAGCACCTGTGGGAGACACACCGGCCTACTGGACCGACGCCTGCAAGCACTTGATGAAGAAAGACCGGGTGATGAAGCGACTCATTCCCCAGTTTGGTGACGCTCGTCTGCAAACCCGTGGAGATGCGTTTGTAACTTTGGCGCGCAGTATCGTGGGGCAGCAAATATCCGTGAAGGCAGCCCAGACCGTGTGGGATCGCTTCGCGCTTTTGCCGAAGACAATCACTGCGGACAACGTGCTCCGGCTCAAGGTGGACGACATGCGCGCAGCAGGCTTGAGTGCCCGCAAAGTTGAGTATCTGGTTGACTTGGCGCTGCATTTTGACAATGGTGCCTTGCATGTCAAAACCTGGGAGATGATGGATGATGAGGCTATTATTGAGGAGTTGATTGCCATTCGCGGTATTGGCCGCTGGACGGCCGAGATGTTTTTGATTTTTTATCTGATGCGGCCGAACGTCTTGCCTTTGGATGATGCGGGTTTGATCAGTGGCATCAGTCAAAGCTATTTTTCAGGCGATGTGGTCAGCCGCAGCGACGCCCGTGAAGTGGCTGCCGCCTGGGCACCTTATCGCAGCGTGGCAACTTGGTATATTTGGCGCTCGCTTGATCCGCTGCCAGTGAATTATTGAACATCGAGATATTGTGCGACAGACCCCTGCTCTGCGAAGCAAGCAAGCAAGCTCTGTCCCCAACAGATTGAGATGATAAAAAGATAGGAGCCCCTTTGTGGCCAAGAAAACTTTCCTCGATTTCGAGCAGGCCATTGCCGATCTCGAAAACAAGATTGAAGAGCTGCGCTACGTGCAGACTGAGTCCGCTGTTGATATTTCGACTGAAATCGAACAATTGGCGAAGAAAAGCCAGCAGCTCACCAAAGATGTCTACAGCGATTTGACCCCTTGGCAGATCACCAAAATCGCCCGGCATCCCGAGCGCCCGTACACGCTTGACTATGTCAATGAGATATTCACCCACTTCATTGAGTTGCACGGGGATCGACATTTTTCAGATGATTTGAGCATTGTGGGCGGGTTGGCACGCTTCAATGGAACGCCATGCATGGTCATCGGCCAGCAAAAAGGCCGCGACACCAAAGAGCGCGGGCTGCGCAACTTCGGCATGAGCAAGCCAGAAGGCTATCGCAAGGCACTGCGGCTGATGAAAACCGCCGAGAAATTTCAGCTGCCCGTGTTCACGTTCGTGGACACGCCGGGCGCCTACCCCGGGATTGATGCCGAGGAGCGGGGCCAGTCGGAGGCAATTGGTCGCAATATTTTTGAGATGGCCCAACTCGAAGTGCCGATCATCACCACCATCATCGGCGAAGGTGGGTCTGGCGGGGCCTTGGCTATTTCCATTGGCGACCAGGTGCTGATGCTTCAGTTCTCGATTTATTCAGTGATCAGCCCTGAGGGCTGCGCCTCGATTCTCTGGAAGACCTCTGACAAGGCTCAAGAGGCCGCAGATGCGCTCGGTATCACGGCGCACCGACTGAAGGCCTTGGGCGTGATCGACAAGATCGTCAACGAGCCGGTCGGTGGTGCACACCGTGATCACAAGCAAATGGCTGCTTTTCTCAAGCGTGCATTAAGTGACGCTTTCCGTCAGGTCGGCGACCTCAAGGT
>CAZBKX010000723.1:0-4375 GCA_964492535.1 uncultured Rhodoferax sp.
AAGGCTGCGCCCTGACCACCCGGCGCTTGTCTGGAACCCCCGCTTGACTTGACTCAGTATTTTTAATAGCGCTCCAGGCAATCAAAACGCCGGCTAGCGCCCAATTTTTATATAAATTCCCCTAAAACCACATGTCCAACATCGCCAGCAGCATCAAATCCATCCAAGACGTCATGCGCCAAGACAGCGGCGTTGACGGCGACGCCCAGCGCATCTCGCAGCTCACCTGGTTGTTGTTCCTCAAAGTGTTTGACGCCCTGGAGGAAGAGTTAGAGCTCACCCGCGACCACTACACCAGCCCTATTCCCCAGAGCATGCGCTGGCGCAGCTGGGCGGCCAACGCTGAAGGCATGACCGGCGACGTGCTGCTCAGCTTTGTGAACAACGAACTTTTTGTCACCCTCAAGGGCCTGAGCGGCGATGCCGTGCGCAACCCGCGCGGCTTTGTGGTGCGCGGCGTGTTTGAAGACGCCTACAACTACATGAAAAGCGGCCAACTGCTGCGCCAGGTCATCAACAAGCTCAACACCATAGATTTCAACCGCCAGACCGAGCGCCACCAGTTCAACGACCTCTACGAAAAAATCCTCAAAGACCTGCAAAGCGCCGGCAATGCGGGCGAGTTTTACACCCCGCGCGCCGTCACCCAGTTCATGGTCGACATGGTCAACCCGCGCTTGGGCGAGAAGGTGTTGGACCCGGCCACGGGCACGGGTGGCTTCCTCGTGTGCGCCATCGAGCACCTGCGCAAACAAGTGCAAAACACCGAGCAGGAGGCGGTGCTGCAGGCCAGCATCATGGGCGTGGAGAAAAAGCAGCTGCCCCACATGCTGTGCGTCACCAACCTCATGTTGCACGGCGTGGAGGTGCCCAGCCTCATCACGCACGGCAACACCCTGGCCCGCCCGCTGCGTGAGGTCACCCAGGCTGACCGCGTGGACGTGGTGCTCACCAACCCGCCCTTTGGCGGCGTGGAAGAGCCCGGCATTGAGCAAGGTTTTCCGAGCGACGTGCGCACCAAGGAGACGGCGGACCTGTTTCTGGTGCTCATCAAACACATCCTCAAGGTGAATGGCCGCGCCGCGCTGGTGTTGCCCGACGGCACGCTGTTTGGCGAGGGTGTGAAAACCCGCATCAAGGAGCAACTGCTGACTGAGTGCAACCTGCACACCATCGTGCGCCTGCCCAACGGCGTGTTTGCGCCTTACACCGGCATCAAGACCAATTTGCTGTTTTTCACCAAGGGCACGCCCACACAGCACGTCTGGTACTACGAGCACCCCTACCCGGCGGGCGTCAAAAACTACAACAAGACCAAGCCCATCCGCATTGAAGAATTTGACGCCGAGAAAGCCTGGTGGGGCACTGAGGCCGATGGCTTTGCCAGCCGGGTGGAAAACGAGCGCGCCTGGCGGGTCAGCATTGAGCAAATCAAGGCCGCCAATTACAACCTCGACCAAAAGAACCCCCACGCAGTAGACGCCGTGAGCCACGACCCCGGGCACCTGCTGGCCGACTATGCCCGGCTGCAAGGTGAGGCGCAGGGGCTGCGCGATGAGCTGAAGCAAATATTGGAAAAATCACTCGCTAGCCCCCGTTGAGTATGCGCGTTATGCTATTAAATTTTATGAAATTGCCGCCTGCAAAGAGAGCCTTGCCATGACGAAGCCCAACACCAGCCCAGCCGCCGGCAAGGCCACGCCAGTGGCCAACGTGGCAGAGGCGCTGTATGCCCAAATTCAAGCTGTGCTCCAGCAGGCCCGCCAACATGCCAAGCGCAGCGTCAACCAGACCATGGTGCTGGCCTATTGGCAAGTTGGCAAATTGATCGTCGAGCATGAACAGGGCGGTGAAGACCGCGCTGCGTATGGCGCTCAAACCCTGCAGACCCTGGCGCAGCGCTTGTCCACCGAATTTGGCCGAGGCTTTTCATTGGCCAACTTGCGAAATTTCCGGCAGTTTTTTCTGACCTTCACCGACAACGAGATTCGCTACACACCATGTAGCGAATTGGGCTGGTCCCACTTTCGGCTGCTCATGCGCGTGCCAGACCCCGTCGCCCGCCATTGGTACGCGGCTGAGGCCGTCAGCCAAACCTGGAGCGTGGCCGCGCTCGACCGGCAAATCAGCACCTTGTATTACCAGCGCCTGCTCTCTAGCCAAGACCAGGATGGCGTCAAGGCGGAGGCCAGCGCCCTCATCCAGCGCGACGCACCGCCCAGCCCGCGCGATTTCATCCGCGACCCCTACATTTTGGAGTTTCTGGGCGGCCAACCGCAATCCAGCTGGTACGAAAAAGACGTGGAGCAAGGTCTGCTTGACCAGTTGCAAAAGTTTCTGCTGGAGCTGGGCAAGGGCTTTGCCTTCGTCGCCCGGCAGCGCCATCTGCGCATTGAGGGCGAAGATGCCTTTGTCGATCTGGTCTTTTACAACTACATCCTGAAATGCTTTGTGCTCATTGAGCTGAAAGTAGGCAAGCTCAGCCACCAGGACGTGGGCCAACTCGATATGTACGTGCGTGTGTTTGACGAGCAAGTGCGCCAGCCGGGCGACAACCCCACCCTTGGTCTCATCTTGTGCTCCGAGCGCAACGAGGCGGTGGCGCGCTACTCATTGCTGGCTGGCAGCGAGCAGATTTTTGCCAGCCGCTACCAGCCGTGGTTGCCCACGGAGGCCGAACTGCAAGCCGAACTGACCCGCGACCGCGCGCTGATAGAAAACACCCGAGGTGACCAAGCGTGATAACAAATTTTTATGAAGCCAAGTTGGTCGCTAGCCCATGTGGAATTTGTGCATGATGCTATTAAATTTAGATCTTTTGGCCACCGCCCCCGGTGGTGTGGCGCGCTTGCGCGAACTCATCCTGACGCTGGCGGTGCAAGGAAAGCTGGTGGCGCAGGATACCGGGGACGAGCCGGCGAGTGAGCTGCTGAAGCGGATTCGGGTGGAGAAAGACCGGTTGATTGCTGGGGGCAAGATCAAAAAGGACAAGCCGCTGGCGGCGATTGCGGAGGGGGAAAAGCCGTTTGAATTGCCGGTGGGGTGGGAGTGGGAACGGTTTGGCTCAATCGCTGGCATTGAACGCGGTGGTTCACCTCGTCCAATTGAGTCGTTCTTGACAGACGACCCCACGGGGCTGAATTGGATCAAGATCGGTGACACGGAAAAGGGCGGGAAGTACATCACTTCAGCCAGTCAGAAAATCAAGCGAGAAGGCTTGGTGAAAACGCGAATGGTTTTTCCGGGCGACTTTCTCCTCACGAATTCGATGAGCTTCGGTCGCCCTTACATAACTCAAATTGAGGGGTGCATCCATGACGGGTGGTTGCGTATCAGCCCACCAACTTCACTGAACAAAGACTTTCTCTATGTGCTGCTCTCATCCCGGTTCATTCGCACCGTTTTCGAAGCGGCCGCCGCTGGTGGCGTAGTTCTGAACCTAAATGCAGACAAGGTTCGCACGGTCCCAATTCCACTACCACCCCTCCCCGAACAATCCCGCATCGTCACCCGCGTCGAAGAACTCATGCGCCTGTGCGACGCGCTGGAGGCCAAAGGCCGGCTCGAAGCCGCGCAACACGCCCAGCTCGTCACCACCCTGCTGGGCACGCTCACTGAGAGCGACACGCCCGAGCAGTTGGCCGAGAACTGGCACCGCCTCGCCACCCACTTCGACCTGCTGCTGGACCGCCCCCAAGCCGTGGACGCCCTGGAGCAAACCATCCTGCAACTAGCAGTGCGCGGCCTGCTCGTCCCCCAAGACCCCACGGACGAACCCGCCAGTGCCCTGCTGAAAAAAATCCGCCTGGAGAAAGACCGCCTGATCGCCGCAGGCCAGATCAAACGCGACAAACCGCTGGCGGTGATTGGGGAGGATGAACAGCCGTTTGCATTGCCGGTTGGGTGGGTGTGGACGCACGTCAGCGATGTCGTTGAAATGCTCAACGGATACGCATTCAAAAGTGAGTGGTTCAAGCAAACGGGCGTGCGACTGTTGCGCAACTTGAACGTCAGCCATGGGTACGTGGACTGGTCGCAACCAGCAGCCATTGATGCCAATGCAGCAACGGAGTTTCAGCAATTTGCTTTGCAAGTAGGTGACACAGTTCTTTCATTGGATCGTCCCATTATTTCCACTGGCTTGAAGTACGCAGTGATTAGGGAATCCGATCTGCCATGTCTTCTGCTGCAACGAGTTGCGCGAATGGCTCCAGAGACGAAACTTGTTTCTTCTGAATTTTTGGTTCTGTGGCTCCAGTCCGATTTGTTCGTTGGAACCATTGATCCAGGGCGCAGCAATGGTGTGCCGCACATTTCTACGAAACAGGTAGGCGGGCTTGCCTTACCCCTCCCACCCCTCCCCGAACAATCCCGC
>CAZBKX010000724.1:0-1969 GCA_964492535.1 uncultured Rhodoferax sp.
GTCTTTGCAGAAGTTCCTGAAACTTGCTCTTCCGGAGTATTTTGCCGGCTTGCTTCCAACTCCGCCTCTGATCCTGTGCGCTTGACTGGCCTGCCGAAGTGGACACGTTCGATGGCGGGGAACGCCTTTTCACCAAAACGAGGTCTTCGCTCGAACAGATGGAGCACTTTGGGGCCGTCACGTCGTTCTCGTTACCGCAATACCGACAAAGCAGATAATCAGGAGTCTTCACGCTATCTTCCCCGAAATTATTTCATCCGTGTCTGTTCATGTCGCCGAACGTTGATTGACAGGTCAATTTGACCTGATAATAAGATATTGGCTTGGCTTTCGGGCAGATTTGCCCTGATATTAGGCAGGGCAATATCAAGGCGAAAAGTCCAAGCAACCATAGTAAGCGCTAATTTAGAGGGCAGGCATGAAAAGTCAAGAGCAGACTCCAAGATTATTGGACCAGGTTCGGGACGTGATGCGGCTGCACCATTACTCGATCCACACCGAGCGGAGCTACACGGATTGGATCAAGCGGTACATCCACTTTACGGGTACTTTATGGCAGTGGCCTGCGGATCATGGAAGCGGTTCGGTTGCGGGTCAAAGACATGGATTTCCAGATGAAGCAGGTGACGGTGCGGTCCGGGAAAGGCGACAAGGATCGGTTTACGACGCTGCCGGTGTCCCTGATTCCCCCGCTGGAAAACCAAATGCGCAAGGCCCGCGTATTGCACGAGCAGGACTTGGCGCAGGGCCACGGCGCAGTCTATCTGCCGTAATCTATACCCATGTGCTGCAGCAAGGTGGCCAAGGTGTGCCTAGTCCACTGGACGATCTGACGCCGTGAATACGGAGATTGCGCCGCGTCGTGCAAGTTAATGAGAATGTCCTATAGGCCGTTGCCCCTCGGAGCACCGTGGCAGGCTGGTGGGGGGCCGGTGTCGTTGACGTGGCAGGTGACGGCCTTGCGCAATTCGCTGGTGAGGGCAGACCGCGGTGACGAAGGCTGACCTTGATTGCACGCCCTGCGGGTTGACCGATCCTGCATCTCCAGAATCCTGGGCAGTTCTGGGAATCTGCTTCACGGCGTCGTTGGGCTGCCGGCACTCGGCTGCGGTTTGCCATTAGAGGTGTTGATGTTGCGGGAGGACGATACGGGGAGCTTGGGGCAGGCGGCGGGCTTTTCTGGGAGGGTGGCGAATGGTTCTATGGTACCATGTCAGGTCCAGGGTGGTGCCATGGTACTGCCAGGGCCGCCAGAGGGTGCCAGGTGCCATTCTCAGTATTGCGAATGCTTATACAAGCCACCACACAGGGAATGCAGAAGGAAGAATGCAGAATGCAGAAGGGCCGGGCGAAGCCACCTCATGCGACCTCAATGCGACATCAAAGCCACCCCAATGCGTGTTGCTAGCCAGGCGGTAGCCACCCTAAAGCCACCCCAATGCGTCCTCAAAGCCACCCCCATGCGACCCCAAGGCTCCCACAAGGCTCCCACAAGGCTCCCACAAGGCGCCAACAAAGCCTCCTCTCAGGTCGCGTCAACGCCCTCGTATCAAGCCTGGAGGGTCTTGAGATAGGCGACGCTCTGTTGGGTCAGGTCCCAGGTTTGCTCAACGAGATAGTTTTTGACGCCCCCGACCTTCGCCGCAGTGAAGGTCTTCGCCCAATCAATGCTGCCCTGGCCTAGCGCCACCTGGGGGTGCCCCTCGCGGTCCATGGCGATATCCTGCAAGTGCATCGAGTAGAAGCGGCCCGGGTACCGCACAAAATAATCGGCCCCAACCAGGCCGGAGGTGATGGTGGACATCTGGAACTGGAACTTCACCAGCTTCGGGTCGAGCAGGTCGAGCAGCAGGTCGTAGGTCCGCTGGCCATTGACCATGGAGAGCTCAAAGCCCTCGTTGTGCAACCCTTGCTGCATGTCCGCCTTCGCGGCCACCGCGGCGATCCGGTTGTATTCGTCCGCCGCCTT
>CAZBKX010000725.1:0-2241 GCA_964492535.1 uncultured Rhodoferax sp.
AAATCGGACCTTTGTCACACCGGCTCCCACACAGTGGAACAATGGCGCTTTATATTCAAATGAATCGCCCCTGACTCATGGATAAGCCCATAGATCGCCCCCGTACGCTCCCCCTGACCGGCCTTCGTGTCGTGGAATTCACCCATATGGTCATGGGCCCCACTTGCGGCATGGTGCTGGCGGATATGGGAGCCGAGGTCATCAAGGTTGAGCCGATTGACGGCGATCGCACCCGTCATTTATTGGGTTCAGGCGCCGGTTTCTTTCCCATGTTCAACCGCAACAAGAAAAGCATGGCGATTGACCTGCACAGCCCCGAAGGGGCTGAGGTGGCCCGCAAGCTTGCAGCCAGTGCCGATGTGGTGGCCGAGAACTTCAAGCCAGGCACCATGAAGAAGTACGGGTTGGATTACGAGTCCTTATCCAAGGTCAATGAGCGCCTGATTTATGTCAGTCACAAGGGCTTTTTGCCCGGCCCCTACGAGCACCGCGTGGCGCTCGACGAAGTAGTGCAGATGATGGGTGGCCTGGCCTACATGACCGGGCGGCCCGGCGACCCCTTGCGTGCGGGCACCAGCGTCAACGACATCATGGGCGGCATGTTTGGCGCCATTGGCGCGCTGGGTGCCCTGATCCAGCGCGGCATCACGGGTAAAGGTCAAGAAGTGCAAAGCGCCCTGTTCGAGAACAACGTGTTTCTGGTGGGGCAGCACATGCTGCAATACGCCATCACCGGCCAGCCTGCAGCGCCCATGCCGGACCGTATTTCGGCCTGGGGCATCTACGACGTGTTCACGGTCAAGGACGGGGAGCAGATTTTTTTGGCGGCTGTGAGTGACGCGCAATGGGCCACGTTTTGCGATGCGCTGGGCTTTGCAGACCTCTTTGCGCTGCCGCAGTACGCCACCAACAACCAGCGCGTACAGGCCCGCCCGGTGCTGCTGGCGGAGCTGCGCCAGCGCCTGGCCATGCGCCCTGCGGCCGAGCTGGCTGCCTTGTTCGAGCGGGTGGCCTTGCCGTTTGCTCCGATCCGCAAGCCCGAAGAACTGTTTGACGACGAGCACTTGCTTGCCACTGGCGGCCTGGCCGACATCACCCTGCCAGACGGAGAGCGCGCGGGTCAGACGGCGCAGACCACACTGTTCCCTTTCACCATGGACGGACATCGCCTGGGCGTGCGCTTGCAGCCGCCCACGCTGGGTCAACACACTGCAGAGTTGTTAGAAGGCTTGGGCTACGACGCCACACAAATAGAGTCTCTGCAGGCCTGCGCCGCCGTCCGGTGAGCACCAGTCTGGCTCTGGCGGGCGTCACGCCCGGGGGGCAGGTGGGCTGACGTCGAGCCGGTAGCCCACGCCATAGACTGAGGTGATGATGCAGTCGATGGTGCCTGCTTGCTCCAGCTTGCGGCGCAGGTTCTTGATGTGGCTGTCAATGGCGCGGTCGCTGACGTCCCGAAAATCCTCATGCACGCTGTCCAGCAAATGGGCGCGTGAAAACACATGGCCGGGCCGTGACAGCAGCAGGCCCATCAGCCTGAATTCCACCTGGGTCAGTGCCAGCGGTTGTCCATGCCATTGCAGTTGCTGGCGCGCTTCATTCACTTGCAAGCCTGAAGCCACTGCAGGCCGGGTCAACGTACCCTGCGTTCGGCGCAACAGGGCTCTCATGCGGCCCACCAACTCGCGGGGACTGAAGGGTTTGCACAGGTAGTCCTCGGCCCCGGTATCGAGTCCGTTCAGCCTGTCCATCTCATCCACCCGGGCCGTGACCATGATGATGGGAACCGTTGAGAACTCCCGCAGGGCGGCGCACACTGCCATGCCGTCCAGGCCGGGCAACATGACATCCAGAAGCACCAGATCCACGGGATGGGTACGCACCCAGCCCGCAGCGTCCAGGCCATTGGTGCAGAGATCGGTGTCAAAGTCATGCATCAGAAGGTAGTTGCTCACCATGTCAGCAATTTTGGCGTCATCTTCCACCAGCAAGATGCGCCGGCGCGTTGTGCTTTGTGTCGGGCTCGCGCTTGGGTAGATCATGTCATTGCCTTGTCGGCCTGCAAGGGTAGTTTCACCTGCACGCACAGCCCACCCAGGGGTGAAGCGCTTGCGGTGACCGTGCCCTGGTGGGCTTGCACAATGGTCCTCACAATTGACAGGCCCAGGCCGCTGCCGTGTTCCGGTCCGCGCTGGCGTGAGCGGTCAACTCTGAAAAGGGGTTCAAATAGCTGCGGCAAAT
>CAZBKX010000726.1:0-2720 GCA_964492535.1 uncultured Rhodoferax sp.
TGAACGATGGACCGCTTTGGTGCGCTACATCGTAGAAAAAATCATCACAACCAAACCCAAAAATGATGTTCAGCCTACGCTTATGCAGTCAAACTTCCCGCAGCCGCTCCTCCCGGCTACGGGGTAACTGAGGAATTTAGGCTCAAGGGCGATGCCGTTTTGGCCACTTTCAAAAAGTTGGTGGGGGCCTGAAACCATCACTCGCCCACCAGAGTTTGAGCGATTGAATAGTCCCACGGCGAAGCGAATGCTCTTCAGAGGTTTTCTTACGACACTGCTAACCATCTGAATAGCGACGCTGGCGATATCCATAATTATTTCGTGCTTGAGCGAGCTGGGACTTGTTCGTTCAACCCCGAGTGGCTGAGCAGAAGCGGCTGCTCGTGTTGCGACACAACGCCATCTTGAGAGAGCTTGTTAACTCAAAGCCGGGTTGCTGCCGAGTTGGAACCCCAGAATCCGCGCGCGAGGGATGAACCGCACCGGGCAGGTGGCCAGCAGCCTGGCAATCTTGCTCGCGAACATCGATCAAAACACCGGCCTCACGAGTGTCACCGTCGGCTTGTGCGAGCGGGACCTCCTGAATGCACACTATCGCAACAGCCAGAAGATCGCACACGGTTTTCATGGGCAACCTCTTGAATAAGCTGTGATTGAGTGCCGCCACATCCAAAGGGCCAACAGGCTCATTGATGAATAGTTAAGTGAAAAGTTACGGGCACGTCGTGTTGCGGCTAACCCCCAAAATACCAGAAAAGAAACCGGGGTTCGTGGGCTGTGGCAGCATTCATGTTCTTACTAGCGCGCACTGACGAGGCGTGCAGTTGCCTGCCCCCCAACACACTCCCAACCTATGACTGACCTTAACGTATCGGGCACGGCGCTGATAGCCTGCTCCTTTGATCCACTCACTGGCTATTTTCGAGATGGCTGCTGCCAGACCGACGAGCAAGACCACGGCACCCACGTGATATGCGCCCGAGTCACAGCCGAGTTTCTGAACTACTCACTGAGCCGCGGCAACGACCTGATGACGCCTCGCCCGGATTACCGGTTTGCGGGGCTCAAGCCCGGTGATCGCTGGTGCTTGTGCGCCCTGCGCTGGAAAGAAGCACTTGAAGCAGGCGTTGCGCCGCCAGTGCATCTTGAGGCCACGCACGCCAAGGCGCTGAGCGTGGTGACCCTGGCGCAATTGCAAGCGCATGCGCTTTAAACGGGTTCGACCATGAACCCCCTTCACCCCAAAAAACTGCTGCTCACCAAATGGACTGCCGTCCAACCCGTGGCCCGTAACAAGCATTTTTTGGTCTGCAAAGTCATTCAGCCCGAGCCCCCGGCGGTCGCCCCTGAATGGGTCGAGATTGAGGCCGTGCACTCCAAAACCGTCACACGCATCCATTGGCAAGCGTTGCGCGACACCACCCTGTGGCGCCAAGGCTGGGTTTAAACCGAACTCTATAGATGTCCAACCCAACACCCTCCCACGCCCCTTTCTCCAACCCGGCAGACACCTGGAACAGCCGGTTTTTGCAAGACGATTTTGTTTTTGGCCGGGAGCCCAATGCCTGGCTGCGTGAGCACGCCCCGGTGTGGCAAGCCCCGGCGCGCATTCTGTGTGTGGCCGACGGCGAGGGCCGCAACAGCGTCTGGCTGGCCAGCCAGGGCCATGCTGTGGACGCATTTGACATCTCGGAGGTGGGCGTGGCCAAAGCACAGCGCCTGGCGCGTGAACGCCAGGTGTCGGTGAATTTTGCTGTGGCCAACTGCGACAGTTTTGCCTGGCCAGAGGCCCATTACGACGGAGTGGCGGCCATCTTTGTGCAGTTTGCCGACCCGGCCTTGCGGGAGCGCCTGTTTGCCAATATCGTTAAAACTCTCAAGCCGGGCGGCACACTGGTGCTTCACGGCTACACGCCCAAGCAGCTGGAGTACAAAACGGGCGGGCCGCCGGTTCTGTCGCACCTGTACACCGAGGCACTCTTGCGGGAGTCGTTTGCGGCGCTCGATATTCAGGTGCTGCGCGAGTATGGGGAGGACGTCAACGAAGGCCAGGGGCATCGGGGACATTCGGCGTTGATTGGTTTGGTGGCGCGTCGTCAGCCCGTCAGCGCCCGCCAACGCCTATGCCCGCTGGTGATCGGGCAACCTGGCGCCACAGTGCAAGCAGTGGTTGGCTTCGCCAACTGACCCTCCAATGGCAAAGACCAACTTCACCATGTTGAACGCCGTGTGGTGCCGAGTGCCCCGCTGAGTACCGCCCCGGACTTTTACAGCTGGACAACCTAGCGCTTCAGATCACGGTAAAAATTCTCGTGCGGCCCGACGGCTTCCAGGTACACCAGCCGGACACTGTCATCCAGCGTATAGCCCAACAAGTACAACAAGCCGTCGCTGTGAAATTTGTGCGTCCGCAGGGCAGCGAGATCACCTTTTTTCGCTTCCCCAATTGGGGATCACGGGCAATCGTTTCCACCGCAGAATCAACGTCTGCGGCAGTGTTGTTGTGGAGCTTTTTATATTGCCTGGCAAAGCTGGGTATTCCGGTCGATCGTGACCGGTCATTCCGGCCGATCGTGACCACCCATTCTGGTTTATCGTGACCGCTGATTCCGGTTTATCGTGACCGCTCGAAAGAGCCCCCTTTGGGCGTGTCACGACGCTGAAATGGGTGACCGAGGTGAAGCCACAGGAATCACCAAAGCGGCGTGCAGGCGCTGCGC
>CAZBKX010000727.1:0-4211 GCA_964492535.1 uncultured Rhodoferax sp.
ATTTCACAACGCGCACGGCGATAGAAACCACTGTCCATGCGACACCCGACAGGGGCACCTTGCCCAAGCCCGTTGAACTGACTGCCTACCGCACAGCACAAGAAGCCTTGACAAACATTGCCAAACACGCGAAGTGCGACAAGGTACTCATTGATATTTCGGACGCGGAGAATGTTTTGACACTTGAGATCAAAGACAACGGCCAAGGCATATCCCAACAAGAACGCGATAAGCCGAAGGCATTTGGCTTAAAGGGCTTGCATGAACGAGCCAAGACGGTTGGTGGCTGGCTGGATGTCAGTACCCATCTTGATCAGGGCACCTCAATTATTCTTTCGGTGCCTTTTTTGCCGCTTGAAATAACATCTGGAATGGACTGAAATGATCCGAGTCATTCTTTGTGACGACCACGCAATGATCCGCCGCGGCATCAGGGAAACACTGTCAGAAGCCGTCGATATTCAAGTCACAGGCGAGGCCGCGAGCTATGCAGAGGTTCGCGAAGCACTGCGCGCCCTGCCTTGCGATGTCTTGGTGCTGGATCTGAACCTGCCGGGGCGAGGAGGACTGGAAGTGCTCTCGAGCCTGCGTGAGGCGAACTCTCCGATCAAAGTGCTAATTGTGTCGATGTATCCCGAAGACCAGTACGCCATCAGATGCCTTAGAGCTGGCGCCCAGGGTTATTTGAATAAAGCGGGGGAACCCCATGACCTTATTACCGCTGTCCGAACGGTGGCTCAAGGACGAAAATATGTAACGCCTGCGGTGGCAAACATGCTCGTCGAGAGCCTCAGTACACCTGAAAACCAGACTTTGCATGCATCACTGTCTGAGCGGGAGCTGCAAACCCTACTCAAAATAGCCTCGGGAAAGCGCTTATCCGACATTGCTGAGGAGCTCATGTTGAGCCCCAAGACCGTGAGCGTCTACCGAGCTCGGGTACTCGAAAAATTAAAACTCTCGAACAACGCTGAGCTAACGGTGTACGCTATTCGTAACGAGCTTGTGTAGCTCATGCTTATTTCGGCTCATGCAACCCAACCGCCGTATTCAGTTCTATCGGATCAATATTTGCCGTTAAATATCTCGATCACACGCTCCATGAGAGCGAAGAATGGCTGATCCAACATGGGCAAGGTCGCTGCAATGCCAATCAAGCCAACGCTCAAAGTAATTGGGAACCCGATGGCATAAATATTCATTTGTGGCGCGACCCGTGACACGATCCCTAATGCCAAATTGACAAACATCAGCATGCCAATCATCGGTAAAGCGATCCACAACCCGCTAGCAAACAAGTCGGCGCCCAGGGTGTATAGCTTCATTTCTCCTGCAGCCTGCAAGAAGTTTTGATTCACCGGGAACGCCTCAAAACTCCTGATGACTGCCATCAACACCATTAGATGCCCGTTCGTCACAATGAACAGCAACATTGCCATGTTTCCAAAAAATCTGGCGACGGCAGTTGACTGACTGTTCAAGGCAGGATTAAAAAAGGATGCGAAGCCAAGTCCCATTTGAATGCCGACCACCTCCCCAGCCAACTCAACGGCAGCGAATACCAAGCGGACGGAAAAACCAATAGCCAGGCCAATACCAACTTGCTGGATAACTGCGCCAACGGCCTCTGGACTCGACAAACTAATGATCGGCTGCCCCTGCAAGCTAGGTTGCGCAGCATAGGCAATAAAAAAAGCCAAACCGATCCGCGCACGCAGGGGAATTGCCTTTGATGAAAAAATGGGTGCGGCCGTAAAAACGGCAAGGATACGCAAAAACGGCCAGAGGATGGGCGAAACCCACGCCATCAATTGGGCTTCGGTTAGCGTAATCACACCCGAACGACGCGACTCAAACTACGGCAGCCGGGATGGCTTCAATGGTTCTGCGGATGTACTCCACCAACATGTTCAACATCCACGGACCAGAAATCGCAAACACAGCCATCGCAGCCACCAGCTTGGGCACAAATGCCAGTGTTTGCTCATTGATCTGGGTGATCGCTTGAAACAGACTGACCAACAGCCCAACAACAAGGACCACGCCCAAGACAGGCGCAGACACCATCAATAACATGAGCAGGGCCTCCTGACCCATGGTCAACACCATCTGTGCATTCATGGGCGCTCCTCAAGTAACAAAACTTGCAGCCAGTGACCCGATAAGCAAGTTCCAGCCATCGGCCAACACAAACAACATCAACTTGAACGGCAGAGCCACCAAAACCGGGGACAGCATCATCATGCCCAATGACATCAATACGCTGGCCACCACGATATCAATGACCAGAAAGGGAATGAAAATCATAAAACCAATTTGAAATGCTGATTTGAGTTCGCTAGTCACAAATGCCGGCACAAGCACCCTGAGAGGTGCATTTTGTGCGTTGGTCCCGGGCTCCAATTTCGCCAATCTGACAAACAAAGCAAGATCAGACTGCCTCGTCTGCTTGCTCATGAACTGCCTCAACGGGTCCTCAGCTTTGGCCAACGCCTGCTCAAAAGGCATTGAATTTTGTGTATACGGCAGATACGCCTCGTTGTAAACCTTATCCAAAGTGGGGCCCATGACAAACAAAGTCAGAAAGAGCGACAAGCCGATGACCACCTGGTTTGGCGGTGCTGACTGAGTTCCAAGCGCCTGGCGCAACAATGAAAGCACGATGACAATGCGAGTAAAGCCAGTCATCAAAAGAAGTACTGCAGGTAAAAATGAAAGCGCTGTGAAAAACAAGAGTGTTTGTATTGGCACCGAAAAGCTCATGCCAGAGCTCCCTGTGCCCACAATCAATGGCAGCTGCCCCCCGGTCTGTGCAAGAGCAAGTGATTGACTCGCCAGCGCCCAAAGGCCGACGGCCCACTTCAAGAGCGAAATGCAACCAATCCGACCACCGCACTTTTCAAGCCTTTCCATAAGACCTCTGCATAAAGATCAACCAGACGCACGTTCGACTGCACCGGGAGCCGTCAGAGTGACGGAGGGTCCAGCAGGGACGCTGTGCAGGCATGTGATGGATTGTGCGGTCACGCCCAAGACCAGCCAGGTTCGAGCACCTTCTGGACCCACCTCTACTGTGACGACGCGTTGGTGCGGACCGACCGCCAAGGCGGAAATCACGCGGGGCGCTGATGCCACCCCGGAGATGCCTCCAACCGATCGACGCTGCGCCCACTTGAGCGCTACCGGCACCAGCGCCAGAAGAACGACAAAAAGAGCCACAGTCATCAGCGTTTGCGACATCTTCCATCATCCCTTGCTGACACGGCGCAAACGCTCAGAGGGCGTCACCACATCTGTCAAACGAATGCCAAATTTATCATTCACGACGACAACCTCACCCTGTGCAATCAGGTAGCCATTGACCAGCACATCCATGGGCTCGCCAGCCAAGGCATCCAGTTCCACGACGGACCCTTGCCCGAGTTGAAGAATGTGTTTGATCGGCACCTTGGTTCGCCCCAACTCCACCGACAGTTGAACGGGTATGTCCAGCACACGATTGATGTCGGTAATTGCAGCATCTCCGGATGAGGAGGAAAAAGAGCGAGCAGAGTCCCCAGACAGAACTCCGCCTGATGCGGCCTCTGGCCCGGCATCCGCGCTTTTTTGCTCAAGAAGGGCCTCCGCCCAATCTGCCAAGCCGTCATCTTCTGCTGGTGTTTCGTTTTCCGCCATATCATCATTCCTTCCAAATGAGGTCATTGCCTCTCAAACACTTTTCTACTCGCACCGCATATTTTGCGTTGTGGGTTCCATACTGACACTCGAATACAGGCACCCCTTCCACGGTAATCTCGATTCGCTGCCGGCGATCAAGCTCAATAAAATCTCCCGGCTTCATGCCCATCAACTGCTCAACGGTCGCATCGGCCCGGGCCAGCTCGGCCACTAGAGTCACCTCTGCAGCCTGAATTTCCTGGGTCAATACATTGACCCACCGCCGGTCGACCTCAATGGAATCCCCTTGGGTTGAAGAGTACAGCACATCACGAATGGGCTCCAGAGACGCATACGGCATGCAGAAATGAATGGCACCTGTAATCTCACCAATCTCAAGTTGAAACGATGTGGAAATGACAATCTCACTGGGCGTCGCGATGTTGGCGAACTGAGGCTGCATTTCAGAGCGCTGGTATTCCAGTTCAAGCGGGTAAATACCGTTCCATGCCTTCTTGTATTCATCCGTGCTGACATCGATCATACGGTTGATC
>CAZBKX010000728.1:0-1581 GCA_964492535.1 uncultured Rhodoferax sp.
CGGCATGAGTTGGTAGAGTCCACTCGGGGTCCAGGAGGCGGGTACACCCTGGCGCGCAATCCGGCGCAAATTACCGTGGCAGACATCATCACTTCAGTCGACGAGCCAATTGACGCTACGCACTGCGGTGGCAAGGAAAACTGTCTGGGAGAAGGGGAGCGCTGCATGACCCACGACCTGTGGGCCTCGCTGAATGTGCGCATGGTCGAGTTTTTGGACTCGGTCACTTTGCAGAAGCTGGTGGATGACCAACTGGCCAAAGGTTTGCAGGTGGAAGACAAGCCCAGCGTTAAACGGGCCATTTCCGCAATGCCGATCTCTCGGCCCATCCGCATGAATATACCGAATTCGGTGTTTGCCTTGGGCAATGCGTTTTCAAAGATTTGAATTTTTAATAAGTCAGCAGCGAGCTAGCCATGGACACCACACCACATTCCCCGATTTACATGGATTACAGCGCGACCAACCCCTGCGACGAGCGGGTGGTGGACGCCATGATTCCATGGTTACGCCAGCATTTCGGCAACCCTGCTTCTCGCAGCCACGCTTGGGGTTGGGAGGCAGAAGCTGCCGTAGAAAAAGCCCGCGAACAGGTTGCCGCATTGATCGGCGCTGATCCCCGCGAGATCGTCTGGACCTCCGGCGCCACTGAATCCAACAACCTGGCGATCAAGGGTGCGGCGGGTTTTTACAAGACCAAAGGCAAGCACGTGATCACGGTCAAGACCGAGCACAAGGCAGTGTTGGACACGTGTCGCGAGTTGGAGCGTCAAGGCTTTGAGGTGACTTACCTGGACGTGCAGGCCGATGGCTTGTTGGACCTTGAGGTTTTCAAGGCTGCGATTCGCCCGGATACCATTCTGGCCAGTGTGATGTTTGTCAACAACGAAATCGGTGTGATTCAGGATATCCCTGCCTTGGGTGCGATTTGTCGTGAAAAAGGCATTGTTTTCCATGTGGACGCGGCCCAGGCCACTGGACGCGTGGACATCGACCTGAGCACACTGCCTGTGGACTTGATGAGCTTGACCGCCCACAAGACCTACGGACCCAAAGGCATGGGTGCCCTGTATGTGCGGCGTAAACCGCGCATTCGACTCGAAGCCCAAATGCACGGCGGGGGCCATGAGCGCGGCATGCGCTCGGGTACCTTGCCAACGCACCAGATTGTGGGCATGGGTGAAGCCTACCGGATCGCCAAGGCCGAAATGGCAACTGAAAACGCCCGTATACGCGCCCTGCATGACCGCATGCTGGCAGGCCTGAAAGACGTGGAGCAGGTGTTCATCAACGGCCACCTCGACAAGCGGGTGCCGCACAACCTGAACATGAGCTTCAACTATGTGGAGGGCGAGTCGCTGATCATGGGTATCAAGGGTCTGGCCGTGTCCAGCGGATCAGCCTGTACCTCGGCCAGCCTGGAGCCAAGCTACGTGCTTCGGGCGCTGGGTCGCAGTGACGAACTGGCGCACAGCAGCCTGCGCATGACCATCGGCCGTTACACGACCGAGGCAGAAATTGACTATGCCGTTGATACGATCAAGGTCAATGTCGCGAAGCTTCGGGACCTCAGCCCTTTGT
>CAZBKX010000729.1:0-1576 GCA_964492535.1 uncultured Rhodoferax sp.
GGAAGCCCTGGGAATAATTCTCGGCAATGAAGCCGGTGTTGAAATCACCCGCTACAAAACGCGGGTGCGCCAGCAAAGCCGCCTGGAACGGGATGTTGCTGCTCACGCCCCGAATCACAAAACCATTCAAGGCTTCGCGCATCTTGGCAATGGCGTCCAGCCGGTCTTTGCCGTGCACGATCAGCTTGGCAATCATCGAGTCATAAAACATCGGAATCTCGCCGCCGTCCTGCACCCCCGTGTCCACGCGCACCCCTTGCCATTGGCTGGTGTCGGCCGCAAACATCGTCTCTTTAGGCGGTTGAAAGCGCACCAAACGGCCGGTGGACGGCAAAAAGTTGCGAAACGGGTCTTCAGCGTTGATGCGGCACTCGATTGCCCAGCCCTCGCGCTTGACCTCGGCCTGGGTCAAAGGCAGCTTCTCGCCAGCGGCCACGCGAATCATCAGCTCCACCAGGTCCAGCCCGGTGATGCACTCGGTCACCGGGTGCTCCACCTGCAGGCGCGTGTTCATCTCCAGAAAGTAGAAACTCTGGTCCTTACCCACCACAAACTCCACCGTGCCGGCGCTCTGGTAGTTCACGGCCTTGGCCAGTTGCACCGCCTGCTCGCCCATGGCCTTGCGGGTGGCCTCAGAGATGAAGGGCGACGGCGCCTCTTCAATCACCTTTTGGTGGCGGCGCTGGATCGAGCACTCGCGCTCATTCAAATACAGCACGTTGCCAAAGCTGTCACCAATGAGCTGAATCTCGATGTGGCGCGGCTCCTCCACAAACTTCTCGATGAATACGCGGTCGTCGCCGAAGCTGTTTCGCGCCTCATTGCGGCAGCTGGTAAAACCGTCAAAGGCTTCCTTGTCGTTGAAGGCCACGCGCAAACCCTTGCCACCACCGCCGGCGCTGGCCTTGATCATGACCGGGTAGCCAATGTCCTGGGCGATCTCAACCGCTTTCTCGGGGGTTTCAATCGCGTCGTTCACGCCGGGAATGCAGTTCACGCCTGCGGCACCTGCCAGCTTTTTGGACTCGATCTTGTCGCCCATGGCGGCAATGGAGTGGTGCTTGGGGCCGATGAAAATGATGCCTTCTTCTTCCAGCCGTTTGGCAAAGCTGGCGTTCTCGCTCAAGAAACCATAGCCAGGGTGCACCGCCTGCGCGCCAGTCTGTTTGCAGGCGGCAATGATCTTGTCGGCCAGCAGGTAGCTCTCGCGACTGGGTGCGGGGCCGATGTGGACGGCCTCATCGGCCAGCATCACGTGGCGGGCATCGCGGTCGGCATCGGAGTACACGGCCACGGTTTTGATGCCCATTTTTTGGGCCGTCTTGATAACCCGGCAGGCGATTTCGCCGCGGTTGGCAATCAGAATTTTGGTAAACATAATGCTCTTTCTTGGTATCTTGATATCATTGAATCATGCTAAACACACAAACACCCCCACCCAAACAGGTGCTGCTGCGCCTGCCGGACGATGTGGCCGCCAAATTGGCGCGTGCTGTGCCGCCACGACAGCGCAATCGGTACATTGTTGACCTGCTAAAGCGAGACTTGCTTGCCAAACAAAAAGCCGAAAGCCGCA
>CAZBKX010000730.1:0-4923 GCA_964492535.1 uncultured Rhodoferax sp.
ATGTGCTCGTGGCGATCTTTGGTGAGAAAGACTCGCATGCGGTCTACTACCTGCACCAGCAGGGCGTGACGCGTCTTGATGTCGTGAATTTCATTGCGCATGGCATCAAAAAGACGGATCCACCTGAGGCTGGCAAACCCAGCGAAACACAAGCCGAGAGCGAAGAACAGGGCGGCGAGAAAAACGAGAAACAATCGCCTTTGGAGCAGTACACAGTCAATTTGAATCAACTGGCCAAAGACGGGAAAATTGATCCGCTGATTGGTCGGGACTACGAGGTTGAGCGGGTTATTCAAATCCTGTGTCGCCGTCGCAAGAACAATCCTTTGCTGGTTGGCGAGGCCGGGGTTGGCAAGACGGCCATTGCCGAGGGCTTGGCTTGGCGCATCACACAAAAAGATGTGCCTGAGATTTTGGCGGACTCCATTGTTTATTCTTTGGACATGGGTGCATTGCTGGCGGGCACCAAGTACCGGGGCGACTTTGAGCAGCGCCTCAAGGGCGTGTTGAAGTCCCTCAAAGACAAGCCCAATGCCGTACTTTTCATTGATGAAATTCACACCTTGATTGGTGCGGGTGCAGCATCGGGTGGGACGCTGGACGCCTCCAATTTGCTCAAGCCGGGCTTGAGTTCGGGTGCGCTCAAGTGCATTGGAGCGACTACCTTTACCGAATACCGTGGCATCTTCGAGAAGGACGCGGCCTTGTCTCGTCGTTTCCAGAAGATTGACGTGCTGGAGCCGACCGTGGAGCAAACGGTGGAGATTCTCAAGGGCCTGAAGTCTCGTTTTGAAGAGCACCACAACGTCAAGTACGCGGTAGCCGCCCTGCAGGCCGCAGCCGAGTTGAGTGCCAAGTACATCAATGATAGGCATCTTCCTGACAAGGCGATTGACGTCATCGACGAGGCAGGTGCGGCACAGCGCATTTTGTCCCCATCAAAGCGCAAGAAAATCATCAGCAAGACGGAAGTTGAGGAAATCGTGGCCAAGATAGCCCGTATTCCCCCAGCCAATGTCTCCAATGACGATCGGGGCAAGCTCAAGACGCTGGAGCGGGACCTCAAGAACGTTGTGTTCGGTCAAGACAAAGCCATCGATATGCTGGCGTCTGCCGTCAAGATGGCTCGCTCCGGCTTGGGCAAAGGCGACAAACCGATTGGATCGTTTTTGTTCAGCGGCCCTACTGGTGTTGGCAAAACCGAGGCGGCCAAGCAGCTTGCCTACATCATGGGCATTGACTTGATCCGCTTTGACATGAGCGAGTACATGGAGCAACACGCGGTGAGTCGGCTGATTGGGGCGCCGCCCGGCTATGTTGGGTTTGATCAGGGTGGCTTGCTCACTGAAGCCATCACGAAGAAGCCCCATTGTGTGTTGCTACTCGATGAAATCGAAAAGGCCCACCCGGCTATTTTTAACGTACTGTTGCAGGTGATGGACCACGGCACGCTTACGGACAACAATGGCCGCAAGGCGGATTTCCGCAACGTGATCATCATCATGACGACCAATGCTGGAGCCGAGGCGATCAACAAGTCGGTCATGGGATTTACCACTGTACGTGAGTCGGGCGACGAGATGGCAGACATCAAGCGCTTGTTTACGCCAGAGTTCCGCAACCGCCTTGACGCGGTTGTCAGCTTCAAGGCGCTGGATGAGGTCGTCATCATGCGCGTGGTCGACAAGTTCTTGTTGCAGTTGGAAGCGCAGTTGGCTGACAAAAAGGTAGACGTGACTTTCACAGACAAGTTGCGCAAGCACCTCGCCAAGAAAGGCTTTGACCCATTGATGGGTGCTCGACCCATGCAGCGCCTGATTCAGGACACGATTCGTCGTGCGCTGGCTGATGAGTTGCTTTTTGGTCGCCTCACGGATGGCGGTCGCCTGACGGTGGATCTGGATGACAAGGATGAAAGCAAGACTGAGGTTTTGCTGGACATTCAGCCTTTGCCAAAAAAGGAAGGCAAGCCAAAGCCTGAGGCACAAGAAGCGGCAGCCGGTTAAATCGGTTTAGAGTCGAAAACCGCCGCCATGGGTTCACCCAAGGCGGCCGTTTTACTTGATGCCGGTTAACAGGGTTGCCTCTAGCCGTATTCGTATTCATTGGCTAGGTCACTATTTTTTTGACAATTCACAGCTCGCCTACTTGAAGCCGACCCGATCCAGTATTTGCTGCACTTTGACTTGGTTCATGCCCACGATGCTGATCGGGATCGTCTCGCTCTTGAAGCTGCCGCCGGTCATTGCCTGGAGGGCAGGATTGATAATTTTGACGCCATTGGCAACTGGCCATTCATTATTTCCATTGGCAAAGTGATCTTGCGCTGAGGCACTTGCCAGATATTCAAGGAACTTCACGGCATTGACTTGATTTTTGGCGTAGTGTGCCACCGCGCCACCTGCGATGTTCACATGGGTTCCCCATGACGCTTGATTCGGAAAGACCACACCTACGCGGTCCATGATGGCTTTGTCTTCTGGTTTGTCTGACCGCATGATCCGCGCAAGGTAATAGGAGTTCGTGACCGCTACGCCGCACTCGCCTGATGCAACGCCTTTGATTTGGTCTGTGTCCCCACCCATGGGCGCGCGTGCCATGTTATCGACCATTCCCTTGAGCCATGCCTCGGTTTTTTGTTCGCCCAGATGTTCAAGTACAGCGCCAAACAGAGACAGATTGTAGGGGTGAGATCCAGAGCGGATGCACAGTTTCCCCCTGTTTTTTGGGCCACCCAGTTCCTCGTAGGTATCTACGTCGTCTTTGGGCACTTTGACTTTGTTGTACACAATTACTCGGGCTCGGGTTGAAAAACCAAACCAGGGAGACGCACCGTCAGCAGTGCTCTTGCCCCGGAACTGGGCAGGGATAGCGTCATTCAATACTTTTGATTGGACAGGCTGGAACAACCCTTCAACTTCGCCCTTCCACAAGCGGGCTGCATCCACCAGCAAAATCACATCCGCTGGTGAAGCCGTACCTTCCGCTTTCAGGCGAGCCAAAATGCCGGCATCATCGGCATCGACGCGATTGATTTTGATTCCCGTCTTTTTGGTGAAATTAACATACAAGGCCTCGTCAGTCGGGTAATGACGCGCTGAGTAAATGTTGACACTTTGGTCTTGTGCCGTCGCAGCGGTGCAAGCGAGCAAAATAGCGCAAGTGACGGGGATGTGTTTGTTGAACATCTGATTCTCCGGTAAATTTATAAATTAACTTTAACACAAACGCGAATCATTCTTAATAATGTCATTTAGCAAAATCCATTTGAAATACCTGTCTGCTCTGCTGTCAACGCTCGTATTGCTCGGTTGTGCGTCAGGACCAGCAACACCTCCGTTGTCGGATGTTCCGGTGGTGATTCCCACTGTTACAAAAAAGCCATTGAGAATCGGGTTGGTCTTGGGAGGCGGAGCAGCGCGAGGTTTTGCCCATGTTGGCGTCATTCAAGTCCTTGAAGAGGCTGGGATTCGTCCAAGTCTGGTAGTCGGGACTTCGGCAGGTAGCTTGGTGGCGGCCTTCTACGCTAGCGGCAAGACCGGGCGTCAACTTCAGCAAGTCGCAGAAACCATGGAAGAGGCTGCATTTGCAGATTGGACCTTGCCTATTTTCAGTCGTGGCGTATTGCGTGGTGAGGCATTGGCGCGCTACGTGAGTGCTCAGGTGAGTGGGCGCCTGATTGAAAACATGCCGCTGCCTCTCGGGATCGTGGCGACAGATCTCAATAGCGGGCTTGGAGTTTTGTTCCAGCGCGGCGATACCGCCACAGCCGTACGGGCATCCAGTGCGGTGCCGGCGTTGTTTCAGCCTGTCAAAATTGCCGGCCGTGAGTATGTTGATGGAGGTCTTGTATCGCCCGTGCCGGTCCGGTATGCGCGTCAGATGGGAGCTGAACTTGTGATCGCCGTCGATATTTCCAGCGCGCCGGAAACCAATGCTGCAAGCGACACGTTGGAAATTTTGGTGCAAACCTTTACCATCATGAGTAAAAGCATCAACACCTTCGAGTTGAAAGATGCGGATGTGGTCGTTCGCCCGCTCTTGCTGAGTGTCGGGAGCTCCAATTTCTCTGCCCGACGTCAGGCTATTGAGGCTGGGCGCGTCGCCATGACTGCCTTGTTACCTCAACTTCGGCTGGTTTTGGGAAGCGCAACAAGCCGATAGGCGAGAGCGTTATTACACATCCCCTCGTGGCTGTTTAGCGTTCTGTGGCGGTTACTCGTTTGTAGATAAGCAGATCTTCATTGCGATCTGCCGGGTGCCGGATCGCGCTGTGTGAAACCCAATCCACGCTCTTGACAATCGTCGGAAGTGTCGTAACGGCATCCTTATCCACAATCAGCCAGGGGCACGTATTCGCTCTATCAGTGGATTTGATAACGAGATTGCCATGAAACTTCAATGCTGCGATCTGACTGCGGCTGAGGCCGTGGGCCACAACGCATGGGGGTTGTTGTTTCATGACCACCATCGTACGCCGCACCAAAGGGGCGTTGCTGCGAGCGAAATCCAGGAGCGGCAGCCATAACGTCATCAGCAGCAGCCAGCACAAAGTCGCTCCACCCGCTGGCAGCACCAAGCTCTTCCAGATCGCCGCTCGGTGGCGACCTACGCGCCAAACGACGAGCCAGGCCCAAGCAGATGTTGCTGCCAGTGCAATAACAAAAAGTGAAAAAGAAAACCCGGGTTCGAAGCCTGGAGCCAGTCGGGCAACATTGGCTGCGGGGCGGGCGGGAAAGCCCGTTTGCATAGCAACCCAAATGATCCAGATGATCGACGCGCAGCCTGAGAAAAATATCAAGGTAAACCAATCCACGAGGGCTGCAACGCTGCGCTTCAACGTGGGCAATGAAAAGGCTGCTAGCGCTGCAAGCGCTGGCAGCGACATCAATAGTGAGCGATCGTTCGATGCCGTGGTCAAGG
>CAZBKX010000731.1:0-8495 GCA_964492535.1 uncultured Rhodoferax sp.
AAAAATCCCTTAAAAATAGAATAGCGCGAGGTCCGCAGTGGTTAGACCAAGCCAGTGGCGCGCATCGCACCTTCAACCGCCGCCTCATTCGACTGAGTCAGCTGGGTCATCGGCAGGCGCATGGTGGGGCCACAGAGCTTCATTCTGGCCATGGCCCATTTCACAGGAATGGGATTGGACTCGACGAACAAATTTTTGTGCAGGGGAAGCAGTCTGAATTGAATCTCCATGGCCCGGCGTGTGTCACCAGCCATCGCTGCGATACACAATTCATGCATGAGTCTGGGAGCCAGATTGGCCGACACACTGATGTTGCCTTGCCCACCGCAAAGCATCAGGGCTACTGCTGTGGGGTCGTCACCCGAATAGATGGCAAAGCCCTTGGGGACTTCCCGAATCAGCCATTGAGCCCGCTCGATGTTGCCGGTAGCCTCCTTGATGCCCACAACGCCGGGCACGGCGGTCAAACGCATCACCGTGTCGTGGGCCATGTCCGCGACGGATCGGCCGGGAACGTTGTAGAGCACCATGGGGAGGTCGACCGCTTCAGCGATGGCCTTGAAATGAAGGTACTGGCCTTCCTGGGTCGGCTTGTTGTAGTACGGGACCACTTGCAACTGGCAATCTGCGCCTACCTTCTTGGCAAACCGGGTCAACTCAATGGCTTCGGCCGTGGAATTGGCACCACAACCCGCCATGATGGGCACGCGCCCGGCAGATTGTTCGACTGACACCCGGATGATTTCGCAATGTTCTTCCACATTGACTGTGGGTGATTCGCCCGTGGTGCCCACCACGCCAATGCAATCGGTTCCCTCGGTGATGTGCCAGTCGATCAACGTCCGAAGCGTGGGGTAATCCACGCTGCCATCTTCATGCATGGGGGTGACCAGCGCCACGATGCTGCCCGTGATTTGGCGGATTGAGGATGTCATGTCTGAGTAGTGGTTAACAGTAAAAGAACATTCTAACTAGAGCGTGTATTGGGTTGGGTTTTGCCCTGCAGCAACTGACTCCACGTGGCATGAGGCCACCAAGCGCTGGACAAAGCGCGGGGGATTCGGCAGAAAGCCCTGTTCAAAGCCGATGATGTTGAGGTGCGAAAAAACGCCCAGCAATTCGGCTGGCTGCAGCAGGAAGTCGTTGCGTGACGGCTTGCCCACGGTCTCGTTGCCTAGGGCGAAGGTCTCGTAGATAAGGATGCCACCTGGTGCCAGGCTCTGGCTGATTCGCTCGAACAGCGGGCGCCACAGGTAGTTTGTCACGATGACCGCATCAAACTGACGGACCGCCTCGCCCTGCATCAATGGCCAGGGGCCGTTCTCGATGTCAGCCAAGACCGCTTCACCCAGGCTGGAGACGGCTTGAATCGCATCGGCCGAACGGTCCACGCCGGTCACTGTGTGGCCCCGTTCTGCAAACCACCGCAGGTGCCGTCCGTGGCCACACGCCAAATCCAGCACCGTGCCTGCCGGCTGCACCAGATGGGACCACCGTTGAACCCAGTCAGAGGCTGCCCCCTGGCCATGGGCCGTTGGGGTGGGCAAAGGAGATGTCATGTCAGTCATGTCTTAAAAGCAGGACCAGACTTCATTGGCCAGGGTCAGCATGAAATCGGGCCGGGTGTAGAGTGTAAATACCGCCAGCAACCCGCACATAACTGCACCATAGACCAACGCCTTGATGAGGTTTTTGTGCAGCTTGTGCTTCATGTTTCAGGCGGTCTGTGTGGCGGATCGGCGCGTGATCGTGGCTTCTTTAACCGGCAGATTCACCAGTGCTGCCAGCACGCCTAACGCGATGGCGATGTACCAGACCAAGTCGTAATTGCCTGTGCGGTCGTACAGAAAACCACCGGCCCAAACGCCCAGAAAGGAGCCAATCTGGTGGCTGAAAAACACAAAACCGCTCAACATCGACAGATGCGCCACACCAAAGATCTGCGCTACCGCCGCATTGGTTACCGGCACGGTGGATAGCCACAACAAGCCCATGACAGCTGCAAAAATGTAGACGCTCATGGGTGACAGCGGCACAATCAAAAACAGCGAGATCGCTATGGACCGGGCCAGGTAAATGCCCGCCAGAATATTCTTTTTGGGCAGCTTGTGGCCCAGAACGCCAGCAATGTAAGTGCCAAACACATTGAACAGCCCGATCAAAGCCAGAGCGTAGCTGGCCACCTGGGGCGATAAACCCTGATCTTTCAGATAACTTGGCAAGTGCACACCAATGAACACCACCTGAAAACCGCAGACAAAATAACCCGCCATCAACATCTGAAAGCTGGGGTACCGAAAGGCTTCGGTGAAGGCCTGAAGCACCGTTTGCTCGCGCCGGGGTGGCGCGCCGTTGGCGAAGCCGGGTTCGCGCAAACCCCAGGCCAGTGGCACGATCATGAGGGCAGCCAGGCCGAGCACGATCAAGGCGTCTTTCCAGCCCAGGCTGTCAATCAGGAAGCCCTCGGTCGGCACCATCAGGAACTGCCCGAACGACCCCGCTGCCGCCGCTATACCCATCGCCCAGGCACGCTTGGGGGCGGGCACGTTGCGACCGATGACGCCGTAGATGACCGCATAGGTGGTGCCTGCCTGGGCCATGCCGATCAGCACACCCGAGGTGAGCGTGAACATCAAGGGCGTGGCCGCCAGAGCCATGCCGACCAGCCCGAGCGCGTACAGCACGGCGCCCAGCACAATGACCTTGAACGCGCCGAATCGGTCGGCCGCCATACCGGCAAAAATACCGGTCAAACCCCACACGAGGTTCTGAACCGCAATGGCAAAGGCGAATGTTTCGCGTGTCCAGCCCTGGCTTTGGGTGATGGGTTGCAGCCAAAGACCAAAGCCGTGGCGAATGCCCATCGACAAGGTCACGATGGCGGCACCACACAGCAGTACCTGCGTCATCGAGAGTGTTTTTTGAGAAGTATTCATGTGCGCGAATTATCGCGCGCTTGTCCCCACGGAGGTGCGCACCATGCGTTGCAGCTGGGGCACGCAGGAGCCGCAGTTGGTGCCGCACTTCAGGCTGCTTTGCAAGGATTGAAATCGCTCTGTCACGGGCCCGCTAAAAGCGCTCAAGTGCGATTCAATCGCCAGATCGGTCACATTGAAGCAGGTGCACACCGGCGTGCCCCGCGACACCACGGCCACAGGGGGTGTCGCGCCGGGGACCAGCAGAGCGCGGCCATAAGCGTGGGCGGGCAGTTCATCCTGCAGCAGGGCCTTGATCCAGCGCTCGGCGCGGGTGTCGCCGGCCAGCATGAACCCCGTCAGGGTGGTGCTGTGCTCGCCATGGGCCAACTGCGCGGCGCGGCGCTGACCGCGTTTGGGGTCGGCATAACGCAGCACGTCGGCGTCAGAGAGACGGAGCAAGAATTCTATGTTTTCCAAAACCTCAATGGCCGGCGCCTCATGGCCTGCCGCACGAAACAGCAGGCCGCTGCGTCCCACTGCTCCCGTTCCGGCAGGGGCCGGCCTGGCGAAAGGGGTACAACTGGCAAACGCAAAGTGACCCATGAGAGACTGCAGCGCCATGCGAGCGGACAACACTTGATCGTCGGGAAGCCAGGCCATCGCCAGCAAAGACCATGGCAAATCAGCCTTCAGTACCTTGACGGCCGTGTGCTTGAACTCGGGCTGCTTGGAGTCCGGGCAATGGGCCGACGAGGTCAGGGCGTTCACCCCGGCCAGCCGCTCACCGGTGCTGGACTGGCCGCTGAGGAACTCCTCGCCCCAGTGCATGGCCAAAAAGGCCTGGTTCAAGCCCACCTCCGTGCTCGCTTGCACCGGCACGACGATGGAGCCGCGCTTGCTGGTCACAAAAGCCAACTCGCCGTCATTGAGTCGCAGCCGGGCCAGGTCCTGGGGGTGCAGCTGGACGGCTGGCTCACTCACATGGCCAAACAGTTGCCCCACGGTGCCGGTGCGACTCATGCCGTGCCACTGGTCACGCAGGCGGCCAGTGTTTAATGAAAACGGGTAGCGCGACGCCCGGGGTTCGGCCACTTCTTTATAGGTCGTGTTGACGAAGCGGGCCTTGCCGTCGGGCGTTGGGAATATGCCATCTTCATAAAGCCGGGCTTTGCCCTCGGTTTGTCCTTCTGGCAGGGGCCACTGCTGTGGCGCTGCGTCGAGCATCCGGTAGGACAGGCCGGTGATGTCGAGGTCGCGCCCGCGCGTGGATTGACGATGCTCCAGCCAGATGGATTCAGGCGAGGTGTAAGGAAAGAGGGTGCGTTGTGCGCCCAGGGTTTTCTCAAGCTGGTGGGCAAAGTCCAATGCAATCCGCCAGTCGTGCCGCGCCTCACCCGGTGCGGGTACGGCAGCGCGCACCCGGCTGATGCGGCGCTCGCTGTTGGTCACGGTGCCTTCTTTTTCACCCCAGGTGGTGGCGGGCAAGAGCAGGTCGGCAAAGCGGCAGGTGGCGGTGCTGGAGAATGCTTCTTGCACCACCACAAACTCGGCGCGTTCCAGCGCGCGGCGCACTACGCCCTGGTCGGGCATGCTTTGTGCCGGGTTGGTGCAGGCAATCCACAAGGCCTTGATTTCGCCATCAGCCGCAGCCTGGAACATCTCCACGGCGGTTTTACCGGGCTGGTCCGGCAAGCTGGGCACGCCCCACAGCGCGGCCACCTCGGCGCGGTGTTGCGGGTTGGCGAGGTCGCGGTGCGCCGACAACAGGTTGGCCAGGCCGCCGACTTCGCGTCCGCCCATGGCATTGGGCTGGCCCGTCAGCGAAAACGGTCCGGCGCCCGGCTTGCCGATCTGCCCCGTGGCCAGGTGCAGGTTGATGAGGGCGGTGTTTTTGGCCGTGCCGCTGCTGGACTGGTTCAGACCCTGGCAATACAGGCTGAGCGTGGGCGCGCGGCCTGCGGTGCTGACTTGCAGGCCGGCAAACAGCCGCGCAGCCTGCAGCAGGTCGGCCTGGGGAATGCCGCAAATTTGCGCCACCCGCTCTGGCGTGTAGTTGCGCACGGTGGCTTTGATGGCGTCAAAGCCGCTGGTGTGGGCGGCCATGAAGGCTGCGTCTGTCCAGCCCTCCCACAGCATGAGGTGCAGCATGCCGTTGAACAAAGCGACATCGGTGCCCGGCTGGAGGGGCAGGAACAGGTCGGCAATCTCGGCTGTGTCGGTGCGGCGTGGGTCACATACGATGATTTTCAGGACCGGGTTGGCGCGTTTTGCATCCTCGATCCGGCGAAACAAAACAGGGTGTGCATAGGCCGGATTGGCGCCCACAATAAAAATGCACTGCGCCCGCTGAAGATCGTCATAGCAGGCGGGCGGGGCGTCTGCGCCCAAGGTTTGCTTGTAACCCGCCACCGCGCTGCTCATGCACAGGCGCGAGTTGGTGTCGATGTTGTTGGTGCCAATCAAGCCCTTGGCGAGCTTGTTGAAGACGTAATAGTCTTCGGTGAGCAACTGGCCCGACACATAAAAACCCACGGCATCGGGTCCGTGGCGCTCCATCACGTCGGCAAATCGGCTGCTGGCCACCTGCAGGGCGCTGTCCCAACTCACCGGCTGGGGTGCGTCGCCGCGCCGGGCGCGCTGCAGGGGCTGCAGCAGGCGCGTTTGCTGGGTAACGCTGGCGCGGGCAGTCAGGTGCAGGGTGGCGCCCTTGGTGCACAGGCGCCCGAAGTTGGCCGGGTGATCGGGGTCGCCGCGTACGCCGGTGATTTGCTCTGCCTCGGACTCAATGATCACCCCGCAGCCCACGCCGCAATAGGGGCAGGTGGATTTCGTCTCACGCATGGGTGGTCGCTCCGTTCAGGTCAGGCGGCGGCAGTGCGACGCTGCGGGCCGGCGATGGGGCGTGTCTGGTCCAACGCGTGACCCGCCAACTCGCTTTTGTTTAAAAAGACCTGCCCGTCCTCGATCTTCACGGCAAATTTCGGCGTGCAGCCTTCGTCGGGCGCTGCGGCCTGGCCGGTGCATAGGCCAATCGTCCAGTTGTGCAACGGGCACGCCACGCTGGTGCCAAACACAATGCCCTGGCTCAGCGGCCCGCCCTTGTGGGGGCAGCGGTCCAGCAAGGCAAACACGTCGTTGCTGTCATTGCGGAACACCGCCACGTCGAGCCCCTGGGCGCGGCTCACCCTGCGGGAGCCTAGAACGGGAATGTCGTCAACCCGGCAAACAGAAATCCAGTCAGTCATAATGCTATTCCTTTGATATCTGCCAGGGCAATAGATACGCCGGCTAGCAGCTGATTTTTTCTAAAAGTCAGGTTTTAATGGCCGAATACAGGCCTGTCACGGTATCCATCACGCTCAGCAGGTTCTCGCTGGCCACATAGATCTCGGTCAGGGGTTTTTTGGTCTGATCAGTCTGGAGGCGCTGCAGGGCCATGTCAAAAAACACCCACTGGCCATCAGCCAGGTCCAGCGCGTCCTTGATACGTGCCGTTGCCTCGGGTGCATTGCGCAGCTGACCCATGGCGGCAATGAACTCACCCCGTGCCTTGCCAATCTCGGTGGCAGCGGTGCTGGCGTCCACCGGCAGGCGCGCGGCCAGGTAGAACTTGGCCATGCGCTGGCTCAGCATGCGCTGGCGCCCAGCGATATTGACCAACTTGCCCAGCGGTTTGCCCAGGGCCGCCTCATACTGCACCGTGCCCTGGTGGGCGAGGGTCAGCACTTTGGCGTCTTGCTGCAGCAGCGCCAGCGCGGCGCTTTTGTCGGGCGCGGTGCCGACCAGTGCCGCTTTGTATTCGCTCCACACCGCCTCCAATTGGCTGTACGTGGTTTTGATCTCGGCATTGGGCGCAAAGGCTTTCAGTTCCACCAATTGCCGGTCAAACAGGGCCATGGACTTGTCCAGCACGCCGCGGGCGCTGGGCTTCTCGATGCCATGCACCAGCGCCAGCCAGGCCTTGCCCATACGCTGGCTCAGCATGCGCTGGCGCCCGGCCTTGTTGATGGCGTCACTCAAATCGCTCACCTGCGCGTGTGCATGGCCACCCAACATGCCCAATAGGGGGGTGATTGCCAAGCTTGAAACAAAACTTCGGCGTTGCATGGTCAGACTCCAATCGCTTCAAATTGCCGGGTATCGACCTCGGCCTTGTCAAACTCAAACCAGGGATCGGGCTCGCCGTCCAGTGCAAACTGCAGTCGCTCCCACAGCGCCTTGCGGCCCGCATGGTCCTCCAGAATGCGCTTTTTCACGTAGTCCAGGCCCACACGGTTCACGTAATGCACGGTGCGCTCCAGGTACCAGCCTTCGGTGCGGTACAGCTCGCAAAAAGCGCCTGTGTACTCCAGCACTTCTTCGGCGGTTTTCAGCTTGGTGAAGAAATGCGCCACCTCGGTCTTGATGCCGCCGTTGCCGGCAACATACATCTCCCAGCCGCTGTCCACACCGATGATCCCGACATCCTTGATACCGGCCTCTGCACAGTTGCGTGGGCAACCGCTCACCGCAAACTTGACCTTGTGCGGCGCATACATGCGCCACATGGCGCGTTCCAGGTCTTTGCCCATTTGGGTGCTGTCCTGCGTGCCCATACGGCACCACTCGCTGCCCACACAGGTTTTGTCCGTGCGCAGTGCCTTGGCGTAGGCGTGGCCGCTGGGCATACCGATGTCTTTCCAGACATTGACGAGGTCTTCTTTTTTCACGCCCAGCAAGTCAATGCGCTGCCCGCCGGTGACCTTGACGGTGGGAATGTTGTACTTGTCCACCGCGTCCGCAATTCGGCGCAACTCACTGGCCGTAGTCTCGCCACCCCACATGCGCGGGATCACGCTGTAGGTGCCGTCTTTCTGGATGTTGGCGTGGCTGCGCTCGTTAACAGTGCGGCTTTGCGGGTCATCCCGGGCCTCTTTGGGCCAGCTGCTTAGCAGGTAATAGTTGATGGCAGGGCGGCACGATGCGCAGCCGTTGGGCGTGCGCCATTCCATGAAACTCATGGTGCCGGCAATGGTCAGCAGCTTGTTGGCCACAATCGCGTCGCGCACGGCCTGGTGCCCGTGGTCGGTGCAACCGCACATGGCCTTGGTCTTGGGCGTGGCCGAGTAATCGGCCCCGGCGGTGAACATCAAAATTTGCTCCACCAGCCCGGTGCATGAACCGCACGAGGCACTGGCCTTGGTGTGCTTGCGCACCTCGTCCAGCGTGAACAGGCCTTTCTCGCGGATGGTCTTGCAGATCGTGCCCTTGGTCACGCCGTTGCAGCCACACACCTCGGCCTTGTCCTCCATCGTGGCCGCCTTGCTCACGCCAGCGTGGCCCACATCGCCGATGTTGGATTCGCCAAACATCAGCTTGTCGCGGATGTCGGAAACACTGCGGCCGTCGCGCAGGAGCTTGAAATACCAGCTGCCGTCCACCGTATCGCCGTACAGGCAGGCACCCACCAGTTTGTCGTCCTTGAGCACCAGTTTTTTATAGACGCCTGCAAACGGGTCGCTCATCACGATTTCTTCAAACCCGTCCCCGCCGCCAAAGTCACCGGCGCTGAACAGGTCGATGCCCGTGACCTTGAGC
>CAZBKX010000732.1:0-2624 GCA_964492535.1 uncultured Rhodoferax sp.
AGTCCGCTGCTCTACCAACTGAGCTAACATCCCCACTGTCTAGAACCGAAGTCCTGAACAGATTTAAATTATAGCGTCTTTTTAAGACTTTTTTGAATCGCTGGCAATTTTGTCAAGAACCCACCCCGCGGCACATTGACCAAAGGTGGATGTTACCGTTACAACAGAACCATACCCGTGACAGTTCAGAGTTCCGTCGCCCTCGACCAAGCACGATGCATCTGGAGCACTTACCAACTCCTTGCTAAAAACACACGCAATACTTAAATTCTTGCCTTCGCGCGGAGCCCCGTGATTCCTGCGCAATTGTTGTCGCACCTGCGCCAACAAGGGGTCATGGGTTGCACGCGAGAGGTCGTCTATATCGACGAGGTGCGCATGACGTTTTCCGCCAGCCGCACCGACCGAAATAAAAAGAGTTGATCTTTCGCGAGCCCAAGAAGCCATGGCAGTCTTTGCCCTGACTTGATCACAAGCATCAATAACAGCATCAACGCCTTCAGGAAGCAGAGACGGCCAATTTCCAGATTCAACAAAGTCCTCAATACAAGTGACATCACAAGATGGACTGAATGAACCGATGCGTTCCTGCATAGCGAGAACTTTGGACTGACCCAAACTTGCATCAACCGCGTGGATTTGACGGTTGATATTTGACTCTGACACGTGATCAAGATCGATCAGGGTCAATCGCTTCACGCCGCTTCTTGCCAAAGCCTCTGCAGCCCATGAACCAACCCCCCCCAGACCGACAACAGCAACATGGGCGCTCCCAATTCGACCCGCGCCAGTCACACCATACAGCCGCGAGAGGCCAGAAAAGCGCCGATCTGAACCTGCAAGTCCCGATTCTTTGATTTCGATTGACGGGATTCGATCCGGCATAGCTACCTGCATTGACATCGCTTTTTGCATTGAGGTTCGGCTACCTGAGACGTGCAATACGTTCTTTGGCAGCCCCTGCAGCCTCAGACTGTGGGTAGGCCTTCACCAAGTCTTCGAGTGTTTTGCGAGCACCCCGAGCATCTTTCAGTTCTATTTGACAATTGGCAATAGACAGCACTGCCTCTGGTGCTCGCAAGTGCTCAGGATCTTGAGCAACAATCGCACGAAAATTGCTCAAGGCCTCTTTGTAGTCACGTGTAGCGTACTGCGAATTACCAAGCCAAAACAAGGCAGGCACTCTATATCCACTGGTGCCATATTTTTTGATGAAGTCAATAAAAATAGTTTGAGCGGAAGAAAAGTCACCACGCCGAAAAACAAATAGCCCGGCTTCGAAGTCCCGTTTCTCCACCGGTTCAGCCAGAAATTCCCTACCATCCACATTCACCTTGACCGGTTCAAATTGCCTGAACCGCTCATCAACCTTCTGCAAACTGTCTTTTTGCAGCCTCTGGGAATCTGATACATCACGAGTGAGCTGCTCGTTCATTCCACGCAGCTTCGCGACCTCCGCACGCAAAATTTCAATCTGATTTTGCAACTCAAGCAAACTGCGACGCAGCACCATGCTGTCTTCACTAGCGCGGGTGACCGCCGCCTCAGAGGCCATTCGAGAAGCTTCTATTCGCTGGCGCAGATCAAGTATTGCGGTACGTGCTTCGTCATCCCCAAACAGTGCGGCCTGGGCTGACGCTGCGGTCAGAATCATCAGGCCGGAAATGGCCGCTTGTCGGGTGCTTGTAATAACCTGGAACTTCATGGCATCTATCGGTAGTGAATTTCAGCACGACGGTTTTTTGCCATGGCTCCTTCGTCAGCTCCGAATACCAATGGCTTTTCTTTGCCAAAGCTGACGGCCTCTATTTGGGCGTCCGCTACGCCAAGAAGAGCCAATGCATTGCGCACTGACTCGGCCCGCTTTTGTCCCAAAGCCAGGTTGTACTCGCGTCCACCACGCTCATCAGTGTGACCCTCCACAGCAACTCTGCGGCCTTTGTCAGCACGTATGTAACGCGCATTGGCCTCAATGACGGCTTGGAACTCCGGCTTCACAACAAAACTGTCGTAATCGAAATACACAATCCGGGGGCCAGCCGGGGAATCGGCTAAAGGACTTTTTTGTCCAATATCGACGCCTGTGACGCCACCCTTGCCAACGCTACTGCCACTGGCATCGCCTGCGGGCTGCTGAACCGCCATGCCGGACTTATCCTCAACTGGGACGTCATCGAGCTTGACTGACGAGCCACATCCGGCCAATAAAGCCACAAGACCAAGAATCAAGAAAAATTTCTTCAAAAGTTACTCCTAAGTAATTTGTTATTTCTGGAATGGGCCCCAATCGGGCTCACGTATGTCGCCGGTCTGACCGTTAAGCCGTGCCTTGACTTTTCCATCCAGGGTTGTTGTCATCAGCGCCTCTCGACCCTGACTTTGCGTTGCATACACAATCAGTTTGCTGTTGGCCGCAAAGCTCGGACTCTCATCCGCCACTGTGTCAGTAATTGCAGTTGCTGTGCCAGCCGACAGGTCCATCACATGCAACTTGAAGACTCCACCCGTGCGGGAAATGTACGCCATCCACCGCCCATCAGAGCTTAGCCGGGGATATATGGTCATGGCCCGGAAAGGTGACACGCTCGGCGCTGCGGCCAGCCGCGGGCGGCAGCTCCGAGGGG
>CAZBKX010000733.1:0-4483 GCA_964492535.1 uncultured Rhodoferax sp.
CCAATCCTTAACCTCAGGAGAATCTCGATGAGACTACAGACCCGATCCCCCAGACCTCTTTCGCGAAAGTTGCGCCGTATGCTCGCCCGCTGCATCGTGCCGCTTTCATTAGGTCTGGCCAGCCTGGCGGCGTTAGCCGCAGCCCCGACCGACCGGTTGACTTTGTTGTTGCCCGATGGTGCGGATGCCAACAGTTGGCAAGTCAAGGTCTGGACCGACAGCGCGGCCGAAGAGGGCATCCGGCTCGACACCATCAGCAACTCGGCGCTGCAAGCCCTCGGTGCCACGGCAGCGGCCAGTATTGCTGGCTTGATCGTTCCCGACAGCGCGCACATTCGTGCCAGCGACGCACTGGTTGCTGCCATCAAACAATACGCTTACCAGGGCGGCAAACTGATGTTGGTGTATGACGCTGGCGCGCTTACCGACAACGGCTTTTACCCTCTCACCGGCAACTCGCGGTTTTCCGACATGACGGGTGTGGACTACCTGTTCTACAACAATGGCCGGGGTGCCGACACCATGGTGGGTTTCGGACCGGTAGCTGGCACCCGCGCCCGGATGGACAGCCTTTCGATCCCGCCGGGCAAGTACGTGCCCTATATCCCACCCGCCAGCCTGGCCCACAACGCGATCAACAGCACCGCCTTCGTGCCAACCAACCGGTTTGATCCTGGTGGCACACAAGTGATGACGGAGCTGATCGTTCAACGGGCCAGAAAGCTTCAAGATGAGAGTTCGCACAATGTGAGCCGAAAGAAGGGCAGCATCATGTCTCGTCAACAGGGCTGGGGTGTTGAGTCCACCGGACCGCTGCGCTTTGACAACCGCAATGTCAATGCCTCAAAAGCCCGTGACATGCACGTCTTCGACCGGATTGAAAAGTCACCTCATGCGGTGGGAGCCAAACTGAGCACCAGCACCAGCGAGGCCATTGAAACCGCGTCAGGGGCATCGAGCGCCCTTGACACCTCGCTGCAGGTCATCAGTGGCTACGCCTTTGGGCCACTAAGCTATTTTCATTACGTAACCACAGGCACATTCCCCGGCACTGTGTATCTGTCCTCACCCGAGCATGGTCTGGTGGCCGGTGCGCGCACTTACGGCAATGGGCAACTGTTATTTGTCAACATGCCACTGGGCTACTTCAAGGCTATTGGCACCGACAGTGCACCCCTGCACGGGTTTTTGAACCTGTTTGCACGCGACCATGTGGGCGTCTCCAAAATGTCGGTGCAACCGCGCGGCATTGGGGGCCTGATCTACAACTGGCACGTGGACGACCGCGACGACCTGACGGTTGACATGAAATACCTGCTCGACAAAACCCGGGTGCTGGAGCGTGGGCCGTACTCGATCCATTTCACAGCTGGGCCGGATGTCATCACCGTCGGTGACGGCCAGGGTATGGACCTCAACAAAAATAAACGGGGGCAAGACCTGGTGCGACAAATCGGCAACCTGGGCAAGTATGCCAAAGGCAAAAAAGGGCTACCCTTTACGCACGACTTGGGCTCCCACGGCGGCTGGATTCATGACTACTGGGGAACGAACGCCAGCGAGACCAATTCGCCGGACCTGACACCGCTGCTGACTCAGAACTTTGAGGCCATTGAGCGGGTGACGGGGAGCACGCTGCGCGAGTACTCATCACCACAGGGCAATACGCCGCTCTGGGCTCTGGACTGGATGGAGCAGCGAGGCGTGGTGGGTACGTATTTTGTCGGCGACGTGGGCGCGGGCATGGTGCGCTCCTGGCGTGAGGGGGCACGCGTAGCCAAGAAAATTTGGTCCGCGCCGGTCACTCCTTTGGGCAAGTACGCCACATTTGAGGAATTCGATGAGTTCGGCATCAGTGACGCGGAGTCTGGCCAATGGCTGCTTGATCTGCAAAGCTTTGTGGTCAACCACCGCACCAACCGGCTGTTTTACACCCATCCTCCGGGCGCAGCGGCCCATTTGAAACCACTCAATGCACTGCTGGAACGGGCCGACAAGCTGGAGCAAAGCAAGCAGTTCCGCTGGTACAGCATCTCCGAGTTGGCGGACTTCTCGCAGCGTCGAGTGGAGACAAACTGGTCGACAAGCACCGCAGCGGGCGTCACCACATTCAGCGCCGGCCACCCCAGCACGCTCAAAGACATGACCTGGCTGCTCCCCAAGCGCCGCTACACAACACCCGTCATCACCCAGGGTATGGGCCAGCTAAGTTGGGACAGCAAGGACTGGATCGTGACCGCCGACAGCGGAACAAATCTGAAGTTCACCACCAAGGCACGGTGAGATCGGCTGCATCCACACCCCCTCGCCGCTCTACCCCAGGCGCTTGACATTGTCCCCTTGAACGGCTCCACAATGCTCCAGCGCCGGGGACCGGAGACCAGCATGAACGGCTCCTCCGCCGCCAGGATGGACCGGCCATTGTTCTGAAGGGATGGGCACTGGCCTGGCGAGGCGTCAGAACTGCTGAGCAAGCGCCACATCGGCTGGAGGCGATTGAGCGGGGTTCAACCGTTTGTCAGTGATGTCTTACCCAGCAACGGCCAGCCCCGTGCGCTTGCGCATTGAAGACGGCGGCGGTAGCGGCAGGCCGGTGGTGCTGATCCACGGCTGGCCACTCTCAGGCCAGGCCTGGGAGCTGCAGGTGCCCGTGCTTGAAGCGGCCGGCTGTCGGGTGACAGCTTATGACCGACGAGGCTTCGGCGGCTCGGATAAACCGCAAACAGGGTACGACTACGACGTGCTGGCCAATGACCTGCAACGCGTGATGGACCATTGCGCACTGCAAGACGAGACGCTGGTGGGCTTCTCGATGGGCGCAGGCGAGGTAGCACGCTTTATTGCATGACACGGCGAATCGCGCCTGCGCAGCGTGGTTTTTGCAGCCGCCGTGCCTCCCTTCTTGATGAAGACTGCAGATAACCCCGAGGAGCCGCTCACAGCAGCGAGTGCCCAGCAAATGAGGCAGGCTCTGGATGCCGACCGCAGTGCCTTTTTTGATCAATTCACCAAAGACTTTTTCTCGGCCAAGGGAGTGCTTCAGGTCATCGAAGCGCAACGCGCACGCGCGATTGCTCTGTGCCAACAATCGGCGCAGCCCTGGGCCTTGGCGTGCATGGACTCATTTTGCACAACCGACTTCCGCGAAGACCTGAAAAAGGTGGCTGTGCCCACGCTGGTGATTCACGGCGGCGCAGACGCTATCGTGCCCTTTGAAGGCTCGGGCCAGCGCACCCATCGCGCCGTGCCGCACAGCCAGCTCGTCAGTGTGCCCGGTGCGCCACACGGCCTGAACGCGTCGCACGCTCAGGCATTCAACGACGCACTGCTGTCTTTTTTGCGAGCCTGAACGCCCCTCCCTCAACGCATGTGCTTGAACATCTTCGCCCTGAACGACTCCAGAATGCTCAAACGCCGGGGCCCGGGCACCAGCTCAAACGACTCACCCGCTGTCAAAGGCCCGGGAACGTCCACGGCCAGGTAAAACCCGCAATAGCTGTGCTGCGCCATGGCTTTGACAGCACAACTGAAACCCATGGCCGCATTGAACTTGTAGCAGGGCTCGCGCGGCTGGGTCACGCGCACTTCACAGCTTTTGAACTTGAGCACATCCCCCACCCACACATCGGCCTCCATGACGCCTTGCAGGCTGAGGTTCTCGCCCACGAACCCCAAAGGCAGAGCGTCGTCAATGCCGGTCAGGCCCGCTGCGCTGCGCTGGGTCTGCCAAAACGGATAGTGCTCCGAGGGGTAGGCGTAAACGGCTTTATCAAGACCGCCATGCACCGATAAATCGGCCTGCTCGTCGCCCAGCAAACCCAAAGGCAGCGCCTGCACAGCACCTGAGACCGGCTGCTTGTGGATAGCCGTCAGGATGGCGCGACCGTTGATCTGGATGCGGCGCGCGGAGGCGGTCTGGATGGAGAGGAGCTTGGGCATAAAGTGGCGGGAGTTAAATACTGTTATTCTCTACCCAAACGCAACATCCACCCTGCCCTGGCCACCACTCGGTCAGACCGGACTGGAGCGCAGGCCGTAGGCCTTGCCATTGGCAAACAGGTATTCAACCCGCAACACGGCATCGCCCTTTTCTCCGGTAAAGGTAAAACCCAGCATTGAAACAGTGGCGCCGGGCTTGATCTCGGCCACCTGCCAAGCTTGCAGGCGGGCCAGCGGGGCGAGCTCGATTTCCCAACGCCGGTCGCGGCGGGTGGGTAGCACGGCCCGGGCAAGCAGGGCTTTGCCGTCAACCCCGGCGCTTTGCGCTGGCACGGTGCGCTGCGCCAAATCGCCTGGCAAGGCCACTCAAGTTCGACACTTCCTGCACGTAAGTAATTGATTCCATTAGAAATGGGAGTCAAACCGCAGACTACAAAGCGGGCTTGGCGAGGTCTGATGGGGTCGGTGGTGTCAACTCCAGGGCAGCAAACAGCGACTTCTGGACGGGTGTGATCTCGGTCAACCCGGTCAGAGTTTTACCGTC
>CAZBKX010000734.1:0-1627 GCA_964492535.1 uncultured Rhodoferax sp.
AACTCGTTCTCGATCTGCAACAAATTGGCATTGAGCTGCTTCCAGTGGTCGCCGTCGCGCACGCCGATTTTTTCGTAAAACGGATCCGGCGTGCGAATGGCCGCCTCCAGAGCCTGCGTGTACTCATTGAGCGAATTGAAGCTGACGTGCAGTTGCGCCTGCGCCCGGTTCTGGTAGCCCAGGTCGCTCATGCGCAGGCTGGTGGCGTAGGGCCCATACAGGGTGCCGGGTGTCAACTCCAGCAGGTCCGACTTGCGGCCTTCCAGGAACGATTCGCACAGGGCGGGCGAGGCGCCAAACAGGTAGGGAATGAGCCAGCCGTAACGCAAAAAGTTGCGGATAAGCCCGAAATAGCGCTCGCTGACAAAGTCTTGCGTGCTGGCGTTGGCCTGGCAGCAGTCTTTCAGGGATGCCCAAAATTCGTCGGGCAAGGACCAGTTGTAGTGCGCCCCGGCAATGGTCTGCATTTTGCGGCCGTAACGCACGCCCAGGCCCTCACGGTAAGCCGCCTTCATCTTGGCGGAGTTGGTGCTGCCGTAGTTGGCGATGACAATGTCCTGATCGCTGCCCAGCAAGCTGGGCATGGAGCCGGCCCACAGGGTTTCGCCCTGTAGTTGGGGGGCTGTGAAACGGTGGATGTCGCGCAAAAATGCCAGGGGAAATTCCGGATCCTGGGAGGGTGGCGTGATGAATTCGAGCAGCGCCTCGGCATAGTCGGTGGTGATCCAGGGGTGCGTCAGCTTGGAGCCCAGCGCGGCGGGGTGGGGGGTGGCGGCCAGGCGACCAGCGGCGTCCACGCGCAGGCACTCGCGCTCATAGCCCCGCGTGATGCCGCGCAACACCTGGGCCTGACCGCGTTTTGAAAACTGACCCACCGCATCGCAGCATGTGAACTTCAACATCTCTCTCATCCTTCCGTCAAACGGCCCGCAGTATGGCAGTTTTTGGGGGTAGACGCCCTGAGCTGGAACGCACAACGAGGTTCGTGGTTAACCTAGGCGGGTGTACTTATTGGCTAAAGCGAGATTTTTATGACGACTTTTGATTTTGACCTCTTTGTGGTGGGTGGTGGCAGTGGCGGCGTTCGTGCGGCCCGCATGGCAGCGCAGCGCGGAGCGCGTGTGGCCATGGCCGAAGCCAGCGGCACGCAGGGCCTGGGTGGCACCTGTGTGAACGTGGGGTGCATTCCCAAAAAACTCTACAGCTACGCGGCGCACTTTGCCGAGGGTTTTGAGGAGTCACATGGCTTTGGTTGGGAGGGTGAGGCCCCCAAGCTCAATTGGGCCACCCTCAAGGCCAACCGCCAACGGGAGATTTCGCGCCTCAATGGCATCTACCGCAACATGCTGATGGGCGCCGGGGTCACGGTGCTCAATGGGTTTGCCCGGCTGCAAGACGCCCACACCCTGGAGGTGGCGGTGAATGTGAACGGTGTCATCACGCCCCAGCGTTTCACGGCCCAAAATATCCTGATTGCCACGGGCGGACAGCCCCATGTGCCGCATATGGTGGGCCGTGAGCATGTGCTCACATCGAATGACATGTTTGACCTCGAGTCGTTCCCCACGCGCCTGCTGGTGGTGGGTGGGGGCTACATTGCGTGCGAGTTTGCGTCCATCTTCAATGG
>CAZBKX010000735.1:0-4504 GCA_964492535.1 uncultured Rhodoferax sp.
CTGTCCGTTTGCAAAAGTGACGTAGCCCAGGTGGTAGACACCGGCCCGCTGATCCACAAATACCAGCAGCTCGTCATTTCTGTCATAAATCAACATGCCGCTGTTTTGAGAGTACTTGACCCGCTCAAGCGCTTTTAGCGCCAATGATTTCTTCTCCTCGTCAATCAGGGCCTCGTTGTAATTGGACTTTTCCTGGTACTGGTTGATCAGTTCAATCGATGCAATCAAGGACTCTTCCTGGCTTGCAAATGCCACGCCTACTTTGAGGTCTGACTCGATTCGACCGAGGTTGGAGTCCAGCCGCTCGAAGGCGTGCTGCATGCGCAAACGCGTGCCATCAAGAAAGCTTTGACGTAAAACAACATCAAAATTCACACCCAACGCCAACACAACGAGCATGATTGCCAGCGTGACCAGCAGTGACAGCTTGGCGCTTAAACGTTTTCGCAGCAAGCTAAATTTCATTGGGCAAAGCCCCTTGTTTGGTAAGTTGCTTGCGCCGAACTGGCCCAAATGCCAGATTAAAAGATGGGCTGGACCCGCTCCACATTAACACGGGTGACCAGTTCGACTGGAATAAGCACATGGCGTGGCACCGGGGACTTGGCCAGCAACTTTTGGGCAATCTCCACGGCCTTTGTGCCGCCCAGCGGGAAAAGCACAGATCCGGTCTGTGTTCCGGCGCGAATGGCCTCCCGCGCCTCCGTGGTGTAGTCGCAGCCCACAGTCACTAGCGAACGGGGATCAATGTTGTACTTTTGCAGCGCCAGCCGGACCCCACTCAGCATGCTGTCGCTCTCGGAAAAAATGGCATCCACGCGAATACCGTCGGCCAGCAGCTTGTTCATCTCGTTCAGAGCATCTTTGCGCATGTAGTTGCCTGTTCGCTTGATGACCTTGATGCCCTTGTACTTCGCCATAGCCTCCATGAATCCTTTGGTTCGCAAATGCGTCACATCGGCAGTTTGCAGACCTTCAAACAGCAGGACCTGCCCTTTGCCCTTGAGTTGCCGGGCAATGAACTCAGCCCCGATGGTGCCAATCTGAATGTTGTCGGAGTTTATGAAGGTGCTGTAGTCCTCGCCTTTGATGCCGCGGTCCAGCACGATCACCGCAATGCCAGCCTTCATCGCCTTGCTGACCACTGGCACCACCGCCTGCTCATCGTTGGTGCCGAGCACCAGGACATCCACTTTTTGCGTGATGAATTGCTCTATCTGGTGGATCAGCAAGGAGGTCTGACCCTGGGCATCCGAATAGACAAAAGCAAGTTCGGGGTTTTTGGCCACCGATTGACGAACCTCGCCGACCTGGGCCACCCGAAAGTCGTTTTTCATCGTGTCTTGGGCGAAGGCGATGACCTTGGGTTTGACTGATTGAGCGCCAGCACAAAAAGAAAAAAGAACACCCAAAAATAGGGATAGCAGTCGAAGTTGGGTGCAGCGCTTCATCTGGAAGTATCAAAAAGTATTTATTTTTGTATTTTAGTTGCAAATTTCTGTATTCGGCCGTGATGGCCAACTCAATGGACCAGCCTCGCGCACTCCAAGCAGAACGGTAAAGCGAGCAATCCTCTGCTCTTCAGCATCGGTACGCCGTCGCACAGACCGGGCCGCTATCCGGGACTTAGAGTCACTCCACAGTTTGCGCACTGAGCCTCTTGCTCATTCCGCCCTCAACTGAATCAGGAGAAGCCCATGTTCCCATCGACCATCCCGCCGCCCCACCTTGAACCCGTCGACAAAGACCTGGCCGAACAGGCCAACCCTGGCCACGGCGTTCCGTCGCAGGACCTGAGCGCCTTCGCGCAGACACCGCTGGAGCCCCTTGAGGCCGAGCGCGAGGCCAACTCGGTGCTGACCGGTGGCGGCTTGGTAGCCGGTGCAGCCACGGGCGCCGCCATTGGTGTCGCGGTGGCCGGCCCCGTGGGAATTGTGGTCGGGGCCACGCTGGGTGCCGTTGCCGGTGCCTTGGGCGGCGCTGCCGCTGGCGCCATGGCCAGCCCGGAGGGTGCGGGCGTCGGTACGGTGTCCGCTGACATCGTGTACCTGCACATTGAAGACACCGGTGGCGGTGGGCGTCCCGTGGTGCTGATCCACGGGTGGCCGCTGACAGCCCAGGCCTGGGCGCCCCAGGTGTCGGTGCTTCAAGCGGCAGGCTACCGCGTGGTCACGTATGACCGGCGCGGCTTCGGACGCTCGGACAAGCCGTCATCGGGCCACGACTACGACGTGCTGGCGGACGACCTGCAGCGCGTGCTGGACCAGCGCGCACTGCAGGACGTGACGCTGGTGGGCTTCTCGATGGGTGGGGGTGAAGTGGCGCGCTACATGGCACGCCACGGTGAAGCCCGCTTGCACAGCGTGGTATTTGCGGCAGCCGTGCCGCCGTACCTGATGAAGACAGCAGACAACCCCGATGGGCCGCTCACGCCTGAGGCCGCGAAGCGGATAAGGCAGGCACTTGAGCAGGACCGTCATGTCTTTTTTGAGCAGTTCACCACGGACTTTTTCTCGGCCAACGGTGTGCTGCAGGTCACCGAGGCGCAGCGTGGCGAGGCCATCGCCCTGTGCCACCAGTCGGCGCAAGCGGCGGCGTTGGCCAGCATGGACTCGTTTGCCAGGACGGACTTTCGTGAAGACCTGAAGAAGGTGACGGTGCCCACGCTGGTGATCCACGGCGCGGCTGACGCGATTATGCCCATCGAAGGCTCGGGCCTGCGCACCCAATGCGCTGTGCCCCACAGCAAATTGGTCAGCGTGCCTGGCGCGCCGCACGGTCTGAACGTCTCGCATGCGCAGGTATTCAATGATGCGCTGCTGTCCTTCCTGCGTACCTTGGCATGATGGCTGTGCCATCGCCCCTTTTGCCTCGCGATGCCGCTTGCGGGCACCTGGCGGTGGCGGCTGCAGAAAACGGCGCCGTGGCACCAGCCTGTGCCGTGCGCCTCTCAGGATGCCGGTGCGTTCGCTGGTGGCAATGCGATGACGTCCTCGATCAAGAAGGTGCCGTAGTGCTGCGCCATCACGGCTTGTGTTGCGCGGACCATCGCCGCCACACGCTCCGCCTGGGCCTCTTGCGGGGCGTGCACAACCAGAAAACTGCATCCGTTCTCGGTCAGTTCCACGTCGGCCTTGACCAGATCCAGTTCATACCCAAAAGTCGCGAGCGGGCTTGCGGATTGAAGTTGCAAGTCAGCTTGACGATGTCCAACGCTGCGCCTTTCTCAGCTCCACTGCGCAGCGCATGTCCGGGTCTGTGTGGTCAAGCGCACAGAAAAAATGACTTGCACCGTTTACGGTCGGGGTCAGATTCCGGAGGCACCATGCAAATCATTCCTGCTCTCGTCACGACCACAGCGCACCACCCTGCGGGCTTCAGCATTGAGCATGGGCCGGAAAATCTGCCCTATTCAGGCATGTCTGAGGGCTGCACCGATGACCAGTTCCTCTCCATGCTGATGGCCTACCGGGGTAGCGGCGGGCTCGCGCGGGACGGGGAGCTGCTGGCTCTTTCGGGTCGCCGCTGTGGGCCCGACGCAGACACGCTGGCGTGTCTGATCGCTGACCAGGAAGTGATCGGGTTTGACTGGCAGTCTCATATCTGGTTTCCAGTTTTCCAGTTCAACCTGCGCAACATGACCCGGCCACCGGCGCTGAGGCAGGTCCTTGCGGAGCTGACTCCCGTTTATGACGTTTGGGAGTTGGTGAGCTGGTTTGCGCTACCCAATGCCTGGCTTGACCATCGCGTTCCAGCCGAAGTGTTGCAACCCGACCCAACTGCCGTTTTGAAGGCCGCGCGGGCAGACCGGTTCATTGCCAACAATTGAGTCACACAACGGCTTGGCATGGAACTCCCGATAAGCCACGCGGGCTTGTCGTGGCCATGTGCAAGCGCTTCTGGTGGCGCTCGCCGGCCACCGGGTGCAGGCGGCCGCGCGCCGAGGAGCCGCAGACATCAATCCAGGGCGGCGTCTATAGTTGACGCCACCACGCTGACAGCCCTCACTCACCCGCAAATTGAACACTTGAAAGCGACGCAGGCGGCTCTCCTGCTTTTTGGCGGACCCCATTGCGGCATGTGCCAAGCCATCAAGCCCAAAAGTCCTCGCGCGCTCTCACCAAGGGCTGCCCATCAAGTAGAAAATGATCGCACAGGGCGATGAAAAGACACATCAACACGTTCTGTCGAAGGCAGATAGGCTACTTCACCCTTAATTTCCACCAATGTGCATCTGGTAGGCGGCTCCATTGGAAAAAGTGCACATGCCAGCGCCTTTGTAGGGCGTGTTCATCTGATATTCACAGGACATGTACATGCCCTTGGGGCTAAAGGCACTGGCTACACCCTTGCGTTCCTCGTTAGATACGCGTGTAGCCTCGCCCGTCAGAACTTCGCCAAGGTAGGAGGCGTTAAAGACGCCCTTGCCAGTCATCAGGTTGCGCACCGATCCCGTTATCACGCCCGTTCCGGCCGCGATATCGTTGGCAGGATAAAGACGCAC
>CAZBKX010000736.1:0-2019 GCA_964492535.1 uncultured Rhodoferax sp.
CCGAAGCACTTGATCCGGCGCGCTTTTGCGGCCCCAAATACCAAGAAGCGCCGTGGATAACTTCAGGTTCGGAAAGAGAGATGGCACACTGCTGTGGGCGAGCGCCTGCCAAGCCGTCGTGCCTTCAGGCACGACCAGTTGAATCTCATGCAGTTGTCGCGCAGCCGGTGAATACACCACAGTGACCCGAAGCAGTGCGTCACTCGCCATAAACCTGGCCCGCTCGTTTGACGAAGGCATCCACCATGCTGCTCGCAATTTTGTCGAAGACCGGACTGATCAGCTTGCCGAGCGTGACATTATCAAACCCGTAGTTGAGGGTCAATTCCACCTTGCAGGCACGCTGCGAACCATCGCCCAGCGGCAAAAAGTTCCATTCGCCATCAAGTCTTGAAAACGGTCCGTCCACCAGGCTCATCTTCACTTGCCGGTCACGCACATGCAGGTTGCGAGTGGTGAATGTCTGGCGAATGCCGCCAAATGAAATACCCACCTCAGCCGTCATGCCGTCGGCATCCAATGTGATCACACGGGCGCGGTCGCACCAAGGTAAAAACTGGGGATACTGGTCCACTTCGGTCACAAGAACATACATTTCTCGCGGGCTGTACCAAATCAGGACGGACTTCTTTACGGTTTTCATAGAATGGGGGTCTGCGCGGGATTGTAGACAAGCCTTGAACGCACCCCTCCCGACCCCACATCACACTTATGGCCAAAAAACCCGAAACCGCTTCCCGCATTGCCGATAACAAAAAAGCGGCTTACAACTATTTTTTCGAAGAGCGTCTGGAAGCCGGCATGGTTCTGGAAGGCTGGGAAGTGAAATCACTGCGTGAAGGCAAGGTGCAGTTGACTGACGGCTATATCGTGGTGCGCGAGGACGAGATCTTCATCATCGGCCTGCAGATTCACCCACTGAATACTGCGTCCACCCACATCAGCCCCGACAAGGTCCGCACCCGAAAGCTGTTACTGCACCGCGAAGAAATCAAGCGATTGGTGGGTAAAGTGAAGCAAAAGGGATACACGCTGGTTCCACTCAACCTGCATTGGAAAGCTGGAAAGATCAAATGTGAACTCGCGCTCGCCAAAGGCAAGGCCGAACACGACAAACGCGACACCATCAAGGACCGCGAAGGCAAGCGCGAGGTAGCCCGGGCCATGAAGGTCCACCGAACCTGACGGGTGTGCGCTTCATCGCAAGTCGCAAAGAGGATGGTCCGCCGGCGTCCACGGACTATTGAAAAATGGACTCACCATCGCCGCAGTCACCTCTTCAATCCGCACCGGGTTCCAGCGTGGCGTGTGGTCATTGTCCACAGCCAGTGCGCGAATGCCCTCCGCCGTCTCACTCTCTGCGGCATTGCGGCCGAGATGCTTGGGGTGAAAACAGTGGTGCACCATGTTGCGCTCCATACGCAGGTCGTCAGCCAGCGACAGCGTGCGGGCCCGGCGGATCTGCTCCAGCACCACCTGCAGCATCAAGGGCGAGCGCTTGCGCAAGACGGCCGCCGTCTGCTGAGCCCAGAGATCGCGATCACCCTCTAGCGCCCGGACGATCTCCTGCACTGTATTGAGTGCGAAATAATGATCTATTTGCTCTGTAGCCGGCAATGAATAAGGACTTGGTTGTTCTAAATAGATAGCAAGCCAGCTGGCCAGCGCCCCGGGCTGATCCAAGTCCGCGGTGGCAAGCGCATCCCAGGCGGATTGCAGTTGGTCCACCGCGACAACACTGTCCGCCAATCCGAGGGCTATCGCCTGCCCTGCCCCGATCACCTCCCCTGTTAAACCCAGCCATTCACCGTAGCGACCAGGGCAGCGACTTAAAAAGTAGCCACCACCGACATCGGGAAACAGGCCAATGTGGGTTTCAGGCATGGCCATCTTGGTGCGCTCGGTGACCAGCCGGTGCGAGGCGCCTTGGCTGATGCCCATGCCGCCGCCCATGACAATGCCATCCATGAAGGCGATATAGGGCTTGGGATAGGTGTGAATCAGATGGTTGAGGCGGTA
>CAZBKX010000737.1:0-1655 GCA_964492535.1 uncultured Rhodoferax sp.
GTCAGGGCTGCGATTTCGGCCTCGTCAGCATGCACAGGCGCGTATGCCGCCAATACCGCCAGTGCCAGGAGCGACTTGCTGAAGCCGGAGTGTGGTTGATGAGTTTTCATGATGCTCAACCTTTCTCAACGGAACTGGTACTGCGGGGTGGGGTTGGTCGCGGCCGGATTGTTCGAGCCGTGGACCTGGGTATGGCAGTTCAGGCACCCGCGAGCCTGCGTGAAGTTGATGGCGCTCTTGCCAGTGTGCGTCCCGCCGACCGAGCCTGAATGCGTTCCACCACCTGAATGGGCGGGCGAGTTTCTCGGCGTGTTGTCCGGCACCGAACTGCCTCTCAGCGTAGGGATGACGGGGTCATGCGGTGTGTGGCACGAGTGGCACAGGAAAGGCGTGCGCATTTTCAGCATGTTCTCGGTCACGGTCCCGTGCGGGTTGTGGCAGATGCTGCAGTCTTCGCTGACGGGTTGGTGGTTGTGCACGAACGGGCCGCGCTTTTCCATGTGGCAGGGGTAGCAGGTCTCGACCACGCTGTCGCGCTTCATGAGTTTCGGTCCGACCGAGCCGTGGGCGTTGTGGCAATCGGAGCAGCTCATCTTCCCTTCGAGGATGGGGTGGCGCGATGGCTTGCTGATCTCCGTCCGTTGCGTCTTGTGGCACAGGAAGCAGACGTCGGGCTGCGTCAGCTTGCTGAGCACCTTGTCGCGGGCGATGTGCACCTGGTGGCAGGACGTGCAGGCCACGTCACGGGTCTGGTGCGTGCTGCCGGCCCAGTGCGAGCGTTTCGCATCCTGCTGGTGGCAACTCAGGCAGGCCTGATTCTTGATTCGGGGGTCGGACGTGGAGTTTTTGCCAAACGGACCGTATGACACATCCGTGCTCGGCGGTTTGTCCTTGCCTTGGTAGTCGCTGTGCGCAGCGCTGGTGCCATGGCAGCTGATGCAGGTGGGCGTGCGCACATCGGTTCGCACGCCATGGCGGGTCTTTTCAATGGACAGCAAGCCGGGTTGCCGCTCATGGCAGGCGATGCACCTGGCATCGCCTGTGGGGCCCTGCTCATTCGCGCCGGCAGTGGCCACAACGGGCGCCGGCGCTGGTTTGACTTCGTCCGCCGAATGGGCCGCGCTCCCGAGCAAAAAAATGCCCAACGCTGCACATCGAAGCGCAGCCGTCAGTTTTCGCTTGATCTTCATGGTGCTACCTTCCTCTTTTCGCTGAACACCGACCTGGTGCGGCCCGGTAACGTTGCTGAGAGGGAAGCCATGACCTGCACGAGACTACCTTTTGTCTGTCGCGGAGGTCTGCCTGTCAATGCCCGCTTCCTCTGCGGCGACGCATCGTTACTGGAAAACTTACACTTGAATCGAAGCTTAATCCTCACATCCCGTCAGATGTCAAAGTAAGGCACCGAACTGAACATCGATTGACAAATATCAATCCCGCATTGACGCCTGACCGAACGTTGCCTTATAGCAACCATCATCTTCAAATCAGACTCATTTCCCGTCATGCCACTCATCGTCTTCTCCCACGCCAACAGCTTTCCCGCCAGCACCTACCGCGTCCTGCTCAAGAGCCTGCGTGCGCGCGGCTTCACAGTGAAGGCCGTCGAGCGATTCGGCCATGATCCGGCCTACCCGGTCACCAACAACTGGCCG
>CAZBKX010000738.1:0-1751 GCA_964492535.1 uncultured Rhodoferax sp.
GCCCCAACGCGCGCCCGTTTCCGGCAAACCCGCCTGGGCGCAGTAAGGAGCGCCAGCCATGAATGCCTCTTTACCAACGGCGCAGGCCACCCACCCAGGCTGCTTCACTGACGCGTCGCAGTACCAACAGTGGCGCACCTACGCCATCAAGACCCGCGCTGGTGACAGCGACTACTGCACTGATTGCACCCGTGCCTATCAGCACCAGATGATCAAGCAGTGCCGCTGCCTGCACGCCAAAACTCGCTTCTTTGTTGACTGCGACGGCTACACCGAGGGTCGTCGCCCGGTCAGCGAACGTCTTGTCAATTGCAAGAAGAAAGGCAGGCGATGAAATGCTGGGTCTGCTCACGTCAAGCCCGGGGGTACGGTCATACCGACAACCGGCATCGCACAGGACAGGCCCAGCGGTATCCGCTGGACTGGGTCTTTTGTTCCGAACGCTGTCAAAAGGCGTTTCACGCCATGTACGGGAACTGGGTCAGATTGAAGGACGACCTCGTCGACTCCAAGGGGGTGACCATGGTTAATCTCTCTGAAGTCGAGCAAAACGCCATGGTCAAGTGCCTCAAGGCCTTCGGCGAAGCTGCCGGGGCTATTGGGTTCACCAAACCACTGGGTGACTATTCTGAACCCGAGGCTTTGAAGGTGATCGATTCCATCGTGACTTGCTTTACGCAGGCCATGGTGGAGCACCACGAAAAGTCCAAGTACCCACCAGTGCGTGGTCTGCCAGAGGTTCCGGATCCCATGGCGAATCTGGTCGCCAATCCGTTTGCCGACATGGAAAACGATCTGCCCTGGGAGGATGCCAAATGATGGACTTCAACTCATCATCAAGCGTCAGCGGCCAGATCAGCACACTGGTCGATCTGGGTCTGCAAAAGACCCGATTCAAGGAGAAGTCCCGCCAGTATTTGGGCGCATCCCGTCTGGGCGTGTCGTGCGAGCGCGCATTGCAATACGAGTACGCCCAAGCGCCAGTGGACCCGGGGCGGGAAACGCAGGGTCGCATTCTGCGCATTTTCGAGCGTGGCCACGTCAACGAGGACAGCATGGTGGCGTGGCTGCGCGCCGCCGGTTTTGATTTGCGCACCCACAAACCCAATGGCGAGCAGTTTGGGTTTTCAACGGCAGACGGTCGCTTGCAGGGGCACATTGATGGTGTCTTTGTCGGCGGACCTGAAGGGTTTGCCTATCCTGCGCTTTGGGAAAACAAGTGCTTGGGCTCCAAATCCTGGCGCGACTTGGAGAAAAACAGGCTCGCTGTCTCCAAGCCGGTTTACGCCGCCCAAGTGGCCATCTACCAGGCCTACCTGGAGTTGCATGACAACCCAGCCATCTTCACGGCGGTCAACGCCGACACGATGGATATCTACGCCGAGTTGGTGCCGTTTGATGCGGCGCTGGCCCAGCGCATGTCCGACCGGGGCGTGAAGGTCATTGCCGCCACCGAGGCGGGTGAACTGCTCCCTCGCGCCTACCTTGATGCCACCCACTTTGAATGCAAGTTTTGCTCTTGGCAGAGCCGCTGCTGGAGGACAACCCAATGAACACAAAAAACCAAGAATTCCAAATGGATACCGAGCCCATGATCGATGCCAAGCAGGCGGCGTGCGCGCTACGTCTGCCCCTGTACTGGTTTGGCGACCCCAAGATGCGCGCCAAACACCGCATTCCGCATTACTTGCTGGGTGGATTGGTTCGCTTTCGCATGCATGAGCTGAGCACTTGGGCAGCCAACAGCAGTG
>CAZBKX010000739.1:0-2237 GCA_964492535.1 uncultured Rhodoferax sp.
TGTGGACGCCATCACCGGCTTCACCTTCACCTCGCTCCTGAATCTGGAGGCACGTGGTATCAAAGCTGAAGATGTGACCGTGCTGCCCTACCCGGCCAACGGCGTCAAGCTGTACGGCAACGTCATCATTGCCTCGCCCAAGATGATCAAGGAGAACCCGGCTGCCGTGAAGGCGTTTCTGGTCGCCTTTGCCAAGGGTGCCAAAGACACCATTGCCGACCCCGCTGCCGCGATTGCGCACGTGAAAGCCCGCGACGGCATCATCAACGTGGCCCTGGAGACCCGGCGCCTGCAACTCGCGATTGATACCGTCATCAACAGCCCCAACGCCCGCGCTGAAGGCTTTGGCGACATCAACGGCCCCCGCTTGTCCTTGATGGCATCCCAGGTGTCGGATGCCTTCAACACCAAAACCCGCGTGAACCCGGACGCAGTGTGGAACGGCACGCTGCTGCCCAGCAAGGCGGAACTCAACATCCTGCCCAAGAAGTAAGCCGTCTTTATTGCTATTAATTTTATTAAGCAAACCATTTAAACACGCCGGCCAGAGGCCGGTTTCTTACAAATTATGCAAGATTCTGCTTCTCCCTGGTTTGTAGACTTCTCGGACGTCTGGCTCGCCTACAGTGAGGAATTACTCAAGCAAAACCACTTTGCCGTAGAAGCCATTGATCTGAAAGTCAAACAAGGCGAATTCATCGCCATCGTCGGGCCCTCGGGCTGCGGCAAGTCCACCTTCATGAAGCTCACCACCGGCCTGAAGATGCCATCGACGGGCAAGATCCTGATTGACCAGCAGCCCGTCACCGGGCCGCTCAAAATTTCGGGCATGGCTTTTCAGGCACCGTCGCTGCTGCCATGGCGAACCACGGTGGACAACGTGCTGCTGCCCCTTGAAATTGTCGAGCCCTACCGCAGCAACTTCAAGGCCAAGCGAGAGGAATACGAAGAACGTGCTCGCAAGCTCTTGCAAAAAGTGGGTTTGGGTGGCTACGAGGACAAGTTCCCCTGGCAACACTCGGGCGGCATGCAACAGCGCGCCAGCATTTGCCGCGCCCTGATTCACGAGCCCAAGATGCTCCTGCTGGATGAACCCTTTGGCGCACTCGATGCGTTCACCCGGGAGGAACTCTGGTGCATTCTGCGAGACCTCTGGACCGAACAGCAATTCAATGTCATCCTGGTCACCCATGACTTGCGTGAATCGGTGTTTCTGGCCGACACGGTCTATGTCATGAGCAAGAGCCCAGGCCGCTTTGTGGTCAGAAAAGAAATCGACCTGCCGCGACCACGCGACCTGGAAGTGACCTACACCAAGGAATTCACCGACATCGTGCATGAGTTGCGCAGCCACATTGGCGCCATCCGGAAAACCGGTGCGGCCGTTACCCCTTAGGTCACCACCATGAACAAAAAACAAGTTGAAATTTGGTCGCCCTGGATTTTGCTGGTGGCGGTGTTGCTGATCTGGCAAATCGTGTGCTCGGCCTTTGATGTGTCGGAGTTCATCTTTCCGAGTCCCATGCGCATCTGGAATCAGTTCTGGGAATACAAGGAAATCATTGCCGGCCACGCCTGGCGCACTTATTGGGTCACGATGGTGGGTTTTGGCATTGCCATTGTGGTGGGGGTCATGTTGGGCTTTTTGATTGGCAGTTCCCGCCTGGCTTATGCCGCCGTATACCCGCTGATGACCGCCTTCAACGCCCTGCCCAAAGCGGCCTTTGTGCCTATTTTGGTGGTGTGGTTCGGCATTGGCGCAGGCCCGGCGATATTGACCGCGTTTCTCATCAGCTTCTTTCCCATCATGGTAAACATCGCCACGGGGCTGGCCACGCTGGAGCCGGAGTTGGAAGACGTGCTGCGCGTACTGGGCGCCAAACGGTGGGACGTGTTGATCAAGGTCGGTCTGCCACGCTCCATGCCCTACTTTTATGGGTCACTCAAGGTCGCCATCACGCTCGCCTTTGTGGGCACCACGGTCTCGGAGATGACGGCGGCCAACGAAGGTATTGGTTATCTGCTCATCTCAGCGGGCTCGGCCATGCAGATGGGGCTGGCGTTTGCCGGGCTGGTGGTGGTGGGAGCCATGGCCATGGTGATGTATGAGCTTTTCAGCGCGCTTGAGAAGCACACCACGGGCTGGGCGCACCGCGGGACTCAGGGGGAATGACTTGGCATGCCAGCCTGCAACTCGACTACCGCAGGGAAGCGGACCGCACGGTGGCTCACCATGA
>CAZBKX010000740.1:0-1892 GCA_964492535.1 uncultured Rhodoferax sp.
TGATGTTGATGTTGATGTTGATGTTGATGTTGATGTTGATGTTGATGTTGATGTTGATGTTGATGTTGATGTTGATGTTGATGTTGATGTTGATGTTGCTCTTCACCGTGGCAGACTCACTCGCTGGCCGCATGGAAATCCTCACGTTGCTGCCCCTGTCACAGAGCGAACTTCATGGCACCCAAGCCAACTGGATTGATGACGCTTTTGCGGGCCACCTGCCTGAGGTGGTGACACCCTTGATCGGCCCTGATCTGATTGAAACGGTGCTGAGAGGCGGCTACCCCGAGGCGGTGGCGCGTACCACACCGCGCCGCCGCACGGCCTGGGCTCAGCAATACGTGGACGCCCTGCTGCAGCGCGACGTTCGCGATGTGGCCGATATCGACCGGCTTGATCAGTTGCCACGCTTCCTGCAGGCGTTGGCCGAGGTGTCGGGCCAACTGTGCAATTACAGCCAACTTGCAGGGCAGATCGGTCTGGACGGCAAGACTGCCGCGCGGTACACCGCTATTTTTGAGCACATGTGCCTACTGAACCGCATACCCTCCTGGACACGCAATCGGCTCAGCCGGGTCGTCAAAACACCCAAACTACAGTTTCTTGATTCGGGCTTGCTGGGCACCTTGCTGGCACTCACGCCTGCCGGCATTGCACAGGACCGAACCCCGTTCGGGCATGTGTTGGAAAGCTTTGTCTACGGTGAATTACGCAAACACGCCACCACGGCACAAGGTCGCTACAGCCTCGGCTATTACCGGGATCACGATCAAATGGAGGTGGATGTGGTCATCGAAAACCAGCAAGGCCAGCTCGTCGGCGTCGAAGTCAAGGCGACTGCCACTATCAAAGCCAGTGACTTTAAAGGGCTCAAACAGCTAAGCAAACTCGCAGGCGAGCAGTTCAAAATGGGTGTAATTCTTTACGACGGCACGCAGACCCTTCCCATGGGCGACCGCCTATGGGCTGCGCCGCTATCAACGCTGTGGGGGAAATCCGTCTGACGGACTGCCGAAATCCAAATTCGAGGCACAAAGGTCACTGGGGTCTGATTGTTGCCAACCTCGTCGGGGACCAGGGGGCGTTACGTCAAGACCCAGGCCGACGCCGCGCTCAGCTCCGCGGCTGTCCCCCGTCCTTCGTCCTCCTCCTTGATGCCGCTGCGCTGAGCGCGGCGCCGACCTGAGTCCGCCAGCATGGTGGATCGCACGGAAGTCAATTCGTGGCGTGCCTACATCGCTGCCCGCCGATGAGGCTGGGGTGAATGGTGCAGCGTGGACTTGGGGTTTTGCCAAATCAAGGAGAAGACCGAAGGGCGGGGGACATTCGCGGAACCATTTACCCCAGCGTCACCGGCATGCACAAACAGCCCCGATAACTATGCCAAAGCCCGCTGAATAATGATCTTCTGCACATCACTCGTGCCCTCATAAATCTGGCACACGCGCACATCCCGGTAAATGCGTTCCACCGGAAAGTCGCTCACATACCCATACCCGCCCAGCGTCTGGAGAGCCGCGCTGCACACCTGCTCAGCCATCTCGCTGGCAAACAGCTTGGCCATGGCGGCCTCCTTCAGACAGGGGCGGCCGGCATCGCGCAGGGCGGCAGCGTGCCAGATGAGCTGGCGGGCCGCTTCCAACTGCGTGGCGCAGTCGGCTAATCTGAAACCCACGGCCTGGTGGTTGAAGATGGCCGTGCCAAAACTTTGGCGGTCCTTGGCGTAGGCCAGGGCAAAGTCAAACGCGCTGCGCGCCATGCCCACGCTTTGCGCAGCAATGCCAATGCGCCCGCCCTCCAGCGCGCCCAGGGCAATTTTGTAGCCCTCGCCCTCCTGGGCAATCAGGTTCTCTACGGGCACACGGCAGTCGTCAAAATTGATTTGCGCGGTG
>CAZBKX010000741.1:0-3650 GCA_964492535.1 uncultured Rhodoferax sp.
TTTTGCGCATACGTACATATGTATGGGAGGGCATAGCGATGAGGGCAGTGGAACGATCGCAAACCAACACGGACACGCGTCCATGTAATATCCTGCACCCCATCACGGTGCGGAAGGTTTCAAAACAGATGCCATCGGAGGCTGCCCTGAACCTTCTTTCGGAGTTCTTTAAGATTTTTTCCGACAAGACCCGGGTCGGCATCCTTTGGGCCTTGAGCCTGTCTGAGATGTGTGTCTGCGACCTCAGCATGCTGCTGAAAATGAAGCAGCCCGCCATATCCCAGCATTTGAAAAGCCTGCGTCAAATGCGCATCGTCCGTACCCGCCGGGACGGCAAAGTGATTTTTTACACCCTCAATGACGAGCATATCCGAACGGTGCTCGACTTCGGACTACAACACACCCAAGAGTCTTGATGAAGGACTGCGATATTCCCATGACAACCTCGTACAATATTAAAGGTCTAGATTGTGCATCCTGCGGATTAAAAATCGAGCATGCTATCAAGAAGCTGCCTGGGGTGACCCACGCCGTGGTGGATTTCGCAAACCTGCGCCTTCATCTGGAAGCCGCCGACCCGGCTGGTGTATTCGATGCAATCAAGCGAATCGAACCTACGGTAGAGATCTTGCCCGTTGAGCATCGCTCCGAACAGGCTGGAGCAGGTGAGCAAGGTTTCAGACCGGGACGCGAGCTTGTTATCCTGGTAGCCGCATCTATCCTGTTTGGAGTGCATGCTGTTTTTGAAGACCGGTTCCACGAATTCGGTTGGCCGACTTTGGATTATGGAGTCGCCCTTGCCGCCTACTTTCTTGCCGGCATTAACATTTACATCAACGCCTTCAGGACGATTCGAAAAGGCGATTTTTTCGATGAGAACGTGTTGATGGTGATCGCAACTGGCGGAGCGATAGCAATTCACGCTTTATCGGAAGCCGTCGGTGTTATGATATTTTTCAAGACGGGTGAGTTTTTACAAAATTTGGCAGTGACTCGATCGCGCCGATCCATTCGTTCCCTGCTTGCATCCAGACCCGATAAAGCAAATTTGCAAACCGACACAGGTATTCAACAGGTGCCACCCGAGCAGGTTAAGGTCGGTGAGATCATTTTGATCAGGCCCGGAGAGAAAGTGCCGCTCGATGGAGAGGTTCTATCGGGCCAGTCAAGCCTGGACACTTCGGCCCTGACCGGCGAGTCTGTTCCCCTGAGCGCACGAATGGGCGATACCCTGATGGCTGGCATGATCAACTTGACCGCCTCCTTGAAGCTGCGCGTGACCAAGCTTTTCAATGAGTCCTCCATTGCCAAGGTGCTTGAACTCGTTGAAAACGCCTCTGCACGAAAGGCTCCGACGGAAAACTTCATCACCAGCTTCGCGCGGTGGTACACCCCGGTCGTAGTGGCAGCAGCGGCTGGTGTCGCGGTGCTGCCCCCCTTGTTCATGGCTGAAGCCGATTTCCAGACCTGGATCTATCGCGCGCTAGTGGTGCTGGTGGTGTCTTGCCCCTGTGCGCTTGTGGTCAGCATCCCGTTGGGGTACTTCGGCGGCATCGGACTGGCCTCCCGCCGAGGAATACTGGTCAAGGGATCGAACTTCTTGGATGCGCTCTCGGCGGTCAAGACCGTTGTGTTTGACAAAACGGGTACCCTGACCCGGGGCAACTTTGAGGTTCAAAAGGTCGTCGCCAAGAACGGCTACGGGGAGCAGCAGCTCCTGGAATTCGCCGCATTAGCAGAGATGCATTCCGGTCATCCGATTGCCAAATCTATTGTCGGCAAATTGGCCGAAATGGGGCTGAAACTGGATAGCACTGCAGTGATGGAACATGTCGACCTGCCCGGAAGAGGAGTGCGGGCCGTTGTCAGCGGACACGAGATACTTGTAGGAAGCGATGGGCTGTTGCATCACTCTCGGATTGCTCACGATGTCTGCGAACTCGAAGGCACTGCCGCTCACGTCGTTATCGACGGCGTCTACGCCGGACATATCCTGATTGGAGACACGCTGAAAGCCGACGCGAAAGAGGCCGTTTCAGAACTGCGGAAAATTGGAATCAAACGGATTGAGATGCTCACGGGCGACAACCGGTGTGCCGCCGAATTTGTCGCGAAGGCTCTGGGGTTGGACGCGTTTCACGCGGAGCTCATGCCTGAAGATAAAGTGCGTTTGTTGGAGGAAATCAAGCTTGCATCAAACCACGGCGGAAAACTCGCTTTCGTCGGCGACGGAATCAACGATGCTCCGGTCATCGCCCTGGCCGACGTCGGGGTCGCGATGGGCGCGCTCGGCTCGGACGCGGCGATCGAGACGGCCGACGTGGTGCTCATGACCGATTCTCCGTTAAAAATGGTTGAGGCCGTTAAAATCGCACGCCAAACCCGGAGAATTGTCTGGCAGAACATCATTATGGCGCTTTCGATAAAGCTCATTTTTGTGGCCTTAGGCACGATGGGGATGGCATCCATGTGGGAGGCGGTCTTTGCCGACATGGGGGTCTCCCTTGCCGCCGTGGTCAATTCAACGCGTGCGCTGAAGGGAAAGTGGTTATCGTAAAATCGGGATAATCTTTCCCGACGAGACAGCCTGGTGATTCTATCAAGTTACGAAATCTCGATTGGAGGGAAGGCATGGAAATCTTCAAGGAGTGGTTTATCGGTCACATCGGAAGCAATCCAGTGATTCACGGGCTGATCGGAGGGATCGTTATAACCCTTCTCAACACCATCGGCGCATTGGCTGTATTGTTCGTAAAACGTGTATCCGATAGGTTTTTAGATGCCTCGTTAGGTTTTTCCGCTGGAGTGATGCTTGTGGCGAGTTTTACAAGTCTGATCCTGCCGGGCATCAAGTATGGCGGAATTTGGCCGGTGATGATCGGCATCGTTATCGGTTTCGTTTTCTTGGACTTGGCCGACCAATACCTCCCTCATGCACATTTCATTTCAGGGAAAGAAGGCAAGGCAACAGACCGCGTTAAAGCGGTATGGCTGTTTATAATCGCCATAACGTTGCACAACATGCCCGAAGGCCTGGCAGTTGGAGTAGGATTCGGCTCCGGAGAAATGAACGATGCGTTTACCTTGATGATCGCAATTGGCCTGCAAAACATTCCGGAGGGGCTTGCCGTTTCCATATGTTCGATGAATGCCGGGCTTGGAAAAAGGTTTTACGCGAGCATGGTCGGAATCCGAGCCGGTCTGGTTGAAATCCCGTTGGCTGTATTAGGGGCGTGGGCGGTCACCAGCATGCAAGCGATTCTGCCTTATGCGATGGGTTTCGCCGCTGGGGCGATGCTCTACGTCATCAGTGACGAAATAATCCCTGAAACGCACAGAAAGGGGCATGAAAGGGCTGCCACCATGGGGCTGTTGTTGGGGACATTGGTAATGCTATACTTGGATGTTACTCTTGGATGAACAATTTCCCGAGTTTGTTTATTCAAGGACAGTTTCAAGATTCCATTTCGAAATACCTTCTTTGTTGTGTCCCTGTCGGCTATTCCGACCAACGTGCTCTTGCAAATCATCTTTTGCCTTCAATGAGCATTATCTCAAGTTCCTTCCCTCTTCTAAACCGGTTGGCACCTGCATATGTTGTTTTTATGGCAATAAGTTCGGTTCGGGTTCAGACTCGGTTTGCGTTAAAT
>CAZBKX010000742.1:0-3268 GCA_964492535.1 uncultured Rhodoferax sp.
CGCCGTGGCCGTGCTCACGCAAAGCAGCACCTTTGGCGCAATGGGCACCGAGGTTGATAGGCGAGTCAAACACCGCTTCCTGGCGAACCCAGACGCCGTTTTCAACGATTGCGTCCACCGCGCAGCCGACCGAGCAGTGGGTACAAATGGTGCGTTTGACTTCGATTTTTCCGTCACCAATGGCGACTGAGCCTGCAGCCGCGTGGGACTTTTTGACCAACGTCAGTTGCGAGGCAGCCAGGCCGACACCCACACCCAAACCGGAGCGGCGCAAGAATGCACGGCGGTCCATGGTGGGCAATGCCTGGGACAGACCACGGCGCAAGCTGTGCACGAACGGGGAACGTTGGGATGAGTCCGACGGACCAGTTTTTTTTGTTAACAACATGTCTCTCTCCAAAGTCGGCGTGGAACGCCGCGTTAGCCAAAAATCAGACCAGCGTGGTCTTGTAATACTGTTTGACGTGCGCGCTCAAGATATAACCGCCACCCCGTTGGGGCTTTGGCGTGACCGCGACCGCTGCGGCCGGCGCGATGGCGTTCAAGGAGGGCAGCACGGTGACGACCGTGGCAAGTGCACCCGCAGTGCTGGCGCCCGCGAAGAGCGTGCGCCGCGACAATTTGGCCGTGGATTGACTCATGTTGATTCTCCTCAATAGCTCCGCATAGGAACTGTGATTCATAGACTGGACGCACGCAATTTAACAACGTCCACGCGTTTCAGCAAGCAGGTGAAACCCTTCGTCAGGGCGAAAAACGTCCAACTGGAGACCACTGGGATGCGGGGCGGCGACGGCCAGAGCCCTGCTATGTTTTGAATTAGCAGAAAACATGCCAATCGTTAAAATTTCACTGTAATCAATATGAATCAACAACTTGTACTGAGCTGCAGTCCGGATCCCGGATCTTTTGCGTCAAGCTGGCATCCCTCTTGCGACAACTTGTCGCAAGAAGAAAATTCCTGCACTGGCCGGGCTCACTTCAAATTGCCAAAACAAACCGAAAAAATAATGTCAAAAAAAATTCATCCAAATGACGAATTTGCGACTCCCGATAGAATTCTTTTCAACTTTGACGGCATCCAGTGACACAAAACAGCTCAATTCAGTTAACAGAAAGATCCGGCGAGGGCTGGCCCTTGTGGTCCATGCTGATCGTGGACGACGAGCCGGGGATGCGAAATTTTCTGGTCAAGACACTGGTCCCCCGATGCCACACCGTCTTGGAAGCAGGCAGCGCCGAAGAAGGTGCTGCCATCGTGCAGGCGGTCCACATTGATCTGATCATTCTGGATATTTCCCTGCCTGGACGCAGTGGCTTGAGCTGGCTCAAAGAGCTGCGGGAACAGGGGTTTAGTGGCCAGGTCATTTTGATCACGGCGTTTGCTGACCTCGAGACCGCCATTGAAGCCCTGCGGGCGGGCGCATCCGATTTCATACTCAAACCCTTTCGGGTTCCCCAAATTCTCAACGCCATCAAGCACTGCTTTGAGAGCTCGCGACTCACACGTGAAAACTACGTGCTCAAGCACACGCTGGCTGTGCGGCACGATGGCGAGAGCGGGCTGGTGGGCAGCTCCATCGCCATGACCCGACTCACGCAATCCTTTGGACGTCTGGCCGCCGTCAACAGCACGGTGCTGCTGCAGGGCGAGTCCGGCACGGGCAAAGAACTGGCCGCCCGCGCGCTGCACAACTTGAGTCCCCGGGCCCAAGGACCTTTTGTGCCGGTCAATTGCGCGTCCATGTCGCCCGAGCTGGTCGAAAGCGAACTTTTTGGTCATGCCAAGGGCGCTTTTACCGGCGCCACCAAGGCACGCGATGGCCTGTTTTATTACGCCCAGGACGGCACACTGTTTCTGGATGAGGTAGCCGAGCTGCCATTGGCGTTGCAGGCCACGCTGCTGCGCGCCCTGGAGGACCATCGAATCAGGCCAGTGGGCGGCACGCAGTTGTTGCCAGTGAATGCCCGCATCATTGCTGCTACCAACCGCTGCCTGAAAGACGAAGTGGCAGCTGGCCGTTTTCGGAAAGACTTGTATTACCGGCTGCAGGTGGTCGAGATCACCTTGCCGCCGCTGCGTGAACACAAAGAAGACATCCCCGAGCTGGTGGCCCATTTCATGGCGCAACTCATGCCAAGGCTGGGCGCGGCGCCTCTGGAGGTCACCCCCGCCGAAATGGATTACCTGTCGCAATACGACTGGCCGGGTAACGCACGCGAGTTGCGCAACCTGGTGGAGCGCTCCCTTATCTTGGGTGCACTCAACGTGTCGGCGCTTTACTCGATGGGCAAGCACTCCCCGCCCCCCGGCACCTCGGCTCATCAACCAGAGAGCGCTACCACGGACCTGCAGACGCTTGAGAAGCAACATATCCAGACCGTGCTGGACTCGGTCCAGGGCGACAAAACCCATGCAGCGCAACTGCTGGGCATCTCCAGGCGAACGCTCGAACGGCGCTGCGCCGAGTGGGCCCTGAAGTGAGCCGCCGGGCGTTCCCGCTGTCACGGCTGCTGACATGGCGCTGGATCACCCACTCGGTTCGAAACAAGCTGCTGGCCATGGCCTTGCTGCCCCTGCTGGTGGTGCTGCCCCTGCTGGTGGGCGCACTGGTCATCTGGGGCAATGCCGCCTACGACCGGCTCCTGATCACCAAGGTACGCAGCGATCTGGCGGTAGCGCGGGGCTACTTTGAACAGGTGCTCTACACCGTGGGTACCGGGACCCAGGCTGTGGCTGCCTCACACACCTTGCACGTGGCGCTCGCGCGCCGTGACCTGAAAGGCCTGCAGCAGCAATTGATGGACGCACGGGCCCGGCTTGATTTTGATTTCATCAACCTGTACAGCCCGCAGGGCAAGTTGCTCACCGCCAACTGGATCGCACCGCCCGAACACCCAGGGTCTGACGCCCTTCAGACCGAGGGTGGTTCCACGCTGGCGGGCCAGCCGCAGGCAGCGCAGGCCAGCCTGGCCCTGATGAGCGGCACCGAACTGCTCACCCTGGCGCCGCACTTGGCCGAGCGCCTTCGCATCCCCCTGATTGCCACACGCGGTGCATCACCCACGCCCCGCACGGACGAGGACCGGGCACTGGTCATGCTGTCCTCCACACCGGTTCTTGGAGCCAACGGTGAGACCCTGGCCCTGCTGCGCGGGGGCGTGCTGCTCAACCAGAACCTGGATCTGATCGACCACATCAACCGCATCGTCTACCCTGATGGCTCCCTCCCCTTTGACAGCCACGGCACGGCCACCTTGTTCATGG
>CAZBKX010000743.1:0-4290 GCA_964492535.1 uncultured Rhodoferax sp.
GTGGAGGCCTCGCGCACCCGCAGGTCATAAAACTCGATGCGCTCACGCTGGGCGCGCTGCTGGCCATGCCAGTCGGCCGTCTCAAAGCGGTGCTTGGCGCGTGCCGACTCGGTGCGAAACAAGCGGTAATGGCGGTTAAAGCCATCCATCATGGCTTTGGCAATGTCGTACGCCACCGTGGAGTCAAGACGCTGTGGAAACATGGAAGCCTCAGGTTTTAAGCGACTGCAAAATCATCATTCGCGCTGGGCGGCCGCGACCCCGGCAATAGCAGCACGGTACAAGGACGCCAAGCCGGCCTCACCATCGAGCGTGATGTGCAGGTCCTGCAGCAAGCCGTCTTTCAGCCCATACACCCAGCCATGCAGGGCCACCTTCTGGCCCCGTGCCCAGGCGTCTTGCATCACGTTGGTATGCGCCACATTCATGACCTGCTCAATCACATTGAGCTCGCACAGCATGTCCAGACGCGCATCCGCAGCAGCCTCGTCCAGAATTGTCTGATGCCGGTCGCGCACGTCCTTGATGTGGCGCAACCAGTTGTCAGCCAAGCCCACCCGGATATTGTTGAAGGCCGCTTTCACGCCCCCGCAGCCGTAATGCCCCACCACCATCAGGTGCTCGATCTTGAGCTGGTCCACCGCAAACTGAATGGTCGACAGGCAATTCAGGTCGCTCGGCACCACCACATTGGCCACATTGCGGTGCACAAACACCTCGCCCGGCTCCAGCCCGGTGATCTGGTTGGCCGGCACCCGGCTGTCAGAGCAACCAATCCACATGTATTTGGGGTTCTGCTGGCTTTTCAGGCTGGTAAAAAAGCCGGGCCGATCGCGTTCCATCTGCGCGGCCCAGGCGCGGTTGTGGGTGAAGAGGTCTTGAAGGGAGGTAGTCATGGGGGCTCAGCACGTCTCGGCGAACAACTCCCGCCCTATCAACATCCGGCGAATCTCGCTGGTACCCGCGCCAATTTCGTAAAGCTTGGCATCGCGCCACAGGCGCCCCAGCGGGTATTCGTTGATATAGCCGTTGCCGCCAAAAATCTGAACGCCCTCACCCGCCATCCAGGTGGCTTTTTCGGCGGTCCACAGGATCACCGAGGCGCAGTCCTTGCGCACCTGGCGCACGTGCTCGGCGCCCAGCAAGTCCAGGTTCTTGGCGACGGTGTACGCAAAGGAACGGCCCGCCTGCAGCACGGTGTACATGTCGGCTACCTTGCCCTGAATGAGCTGAAATTCGCCAATGCTCTGGCCGAACTGCTTGCGGTCATGAATGTAGGGAATCACGTTGTCCATGACTGACTGCATGATGCCCAGCGGCCCGCCAGAGAGCACGGCGCGCTCGTAGTCCAGCCCGCTCATGAGCACCTTGGCGCCCTGATTCAGGCCGCCCAGGATGTTTTGTTCAGGCACTTCCACGTTGTTGAACACCAGCTCACCCGTGTGGCTGCCGCGCATGCCGAGCTTGTCGAGCTTTTGCGCCACCGAGAAGCCTTTCATGCCCTTTTCGATCAGGAAGGCTGAGACGCCGCGCGCGCCGAGCTCAGGCTCGGTTTTGGCATACACCACCAGGGTGTCGGCATCGGGGCCATTGGTGATCCACATCTTGCTGCCGTTGAGCAGGTAGTAACCGCCGCCCGAGGCACTTGGCTCCTTCCATTCGGCCTTGAGCTTCATGCTCAGCACATCGCTGCCTGCGCCCGGCTCACTCATGGCCAACGCGCCTACATGCTCGCCGCTGATGAGCTTGGGCAGGTAGGTTTGACGCTGCTCTGGCGTGCCGTTGCGCTTGATCTGGTTGACACACAGGTTGCTGTGGGCACCGTACGACAGGCCCACCGAGGCGCTGGCGCGGCTGATTTCCTCCATGGCAATCATGTGGGCCAGATAACCCATGTTGGCACCGCCATACTCTTCACCCACAGTAATGCCCAGCACGCCCAGGCTTCCCATCTTGCGCCACAGGTCCATGGGAAACTGGTCGTTTTTATCGATCTCGGCGGCGCGGGGGGCGATCTCGGCTTGCGCAAATTCGCGCACAGCGTCGCGCAATGCGTCAATGTCTTCACCGAGTTGGAAATTCAATCCGGGCATGTTCATGGTGGCTCCTCTGGATAATAAAAAAAGCGGTTCTAGCGGCCGGCTGAATCAGGGCTGCTTTGGGTGGCAAAGTTATTGCTGTGCGCGAGTGTTGGCTTTTGAGCGGCGTTTTTGCAGGCGCTTTTGACAGTGCTCTTGGCCAGCAGGGCACGCGCCTCGCGCTGATGCACCTTGAGCTCATCAAGGTTGGCCTGCAGGTCCACCATCTGGGCTTCAAGCTGTTTTTGATGATCGGCAATGACCGCCAAAAATCGCTCCAGTTGCGGCCCGGTGTCGCGGGGGCTGTCGTACATGTCGATGATGTCCTTGGCCTCGGTCAGGCTCAGGCCCAGGCGTTTGGCGCGCAGCGTGAGTTTCAGGCGGGTGCGATCGCGCCCGCTATAAACCCGGCTGCGCCCCCCGGGGCCTGAGCGCTCGGGCTGCAGCAGGCCCATGTCTTCATAGAAGCGAATAGCCCGGGTGGTCAGATCGAACTCTTTGGCCAGATCGCTGATGCTGTAGATGGTCGCCATATCTCTATTGATGTTGACGTTGACGTAAAGGTCAATTATCGAGCAAATCAATCAACTGCTAAAATTTTTCCACACTCAAAAAAAGCAACGCATTGCGAGAAAAGCCTCCACAACAGACCAAAATTTGAGTATGAACGCACCTCAATGCCTACCATAACCCGTGATTCCAAAGGCTCGCCCAGCATAGCTATTTTGTTATGCACCATGCAGGGGGCCACCTACCTGCCCGAGCAGATCGACTCCATCATCAGCCAAGACCACAAGTCCTGGAACATTTGGGCGTCAGATGACGGCTCCAGCGATGGCACGCTATTGGTTCTGGACGACTACCGGGAAAAACTCGGACATGAAAAAGTTTCGATCAAAAGCGGACCATCACAGGGGTTTGTTGCCAACTTTCTTTCACTCACATGCCTTGAAGACATCAAGGCCGACTACTACGCCTACTCAGATCAAGATGATATTTGGGAGGCCAACAAGCTGTCCCGCGCCTTGGAGCACCTTCAAAACACGCCCAAAGATGTCCCCGCGCTCTACTGCTCACGAACACGGTACGTCGATGAGACCAACAACGAAATTGGTTTGTCTCGCATTTACAAAAGGCAACCTGAATTTGCCAATGCGTTGGTTCAAAGTATTGGCGGGGGCAACACCATGGTCTTCAACGATGCTGCCCGCCAGTTGCTCCAGGCTGCTGGCAGTCAGGTAGACGTTATTTCTCATGACTGGTGGGTGTATATGGTTGTCTCGGGGTGCGGCGGCAAGGTCGTCTTTGATCCGGCCGCCTCCGTGCGCTACCGCCAGCACGATGACAACCTGGTGGGCGGCAACACCAGCCTCATTGCGGGGTTGGAGCGCATGAAAATGGTTGCTGGTGGGCGACTCAAATCCTGGAACGATGCCAATCTGGCAGCACTGCAGTCCATAAGAAGCCTGCTGACGCAAGAAAATCAAAACCTGTTTGATGAATTCACTCAGTCCCGAAGCAAAGGCCTTTACTCAAGAGTGCGGGGCGTCGTCAAGAGCGGCGTCTACCGACAAACCCTCTTTGGCAACCTTGGTTTGATCGTTGCCAGTATCTTCAAAAAACTGTAATCTATCCTCTAGTCACATGACACGGGGCAGCGCACGATAAAGCGAGTCGTAATAAAAGGCCTCCTCCTCCACCCTGAGCGGAAGCGGCAAACGTGCCTTCCAGACCTTTATTTGATCCGGACTCTCAATGGCATGGCTGATCGCCTTGGCCCAGACCTCCACATCACCAAAAGCCAGAGCTCTGCCGCCACCATGGTGAGCCACATGGGCACCAGGGGCCCCCAAATCAGACACCAAGGCCGGCACACCCAAAGCACTCGCTTCATGCATGGCCAAAGAAAAGGTTTCAGGCACCAGCGAGGGCAAGCACAGTAAATCAAATCGCTGCATCTCCTCACAGACCCTCGTGGGGTCAAGATGACCCAAAAACTCCACCCGACTGTCAGCCCTGCCAAGCGCCAACACATCGCGATGAAAAGCAGAGGCCCCATGAAACCCACCAACCACCTTGAGTTCAACGTCGCTTGATGGCACAAGCGCCATGGCTCGCAACAACACCTCCAGGCCCTTCTGGGGAATGATTCCTCCAACATAGCCCAGCCTCAACTTCCTTGCAGCCCCATCCTCACCCGAATCGGCCAGAT
>CAZBKX010000744.1:0-2297 GCA_964492535.1 uncultured Rhodoferax sp.
AACCATGGCCTTCACGACATCATCAGTCATGTTGGAGCGGCCATCGATGATCGCGTCAGCAATGCCGCGAGCGTACAAAACCACAGCCTTGGACGAATCGTCGTTGCCAGGAATGACATAGTCAATACCTTCGGGGGAGTGATTGGTGTCCACCACTGCGATCAGGGGGATCCCGAGCTTTTTGGCTTCAGCGATGGCGATTTTGTGGAAACCCACGTCAATCACAAAAATCGCATCTGGCAGAACCGTCATATCCTGGATACCACCAATGTCGCGCTCCAGCTTGGCTATTTCGCGGGCAAACATCAATTGCTCTTTTTTGCTCAGACTATCCAAGCCAGCTTCTTGCTGGATCTTCATGTCTTTGAGACGTTTGATCGAGGTCTTGACCGTCTTGAAATTGGTCAACATGCCGCCGAGCCAGCGCTGGTCGACATAAGGAACACCAGCGCGTTTCGCTTCCTCAGCCACAGTCTCACGCGCCTGGCGTTTGGTGCCGACCATCAGGACGGTGCCACGTTTGGCAGAAATTTGGCGCACAAATTTGGCGGCCTCCTGGAACATCGGCAGCGATTTTTCCAGGTTGATGATGTGAATCTTGTTTCGATGACCGAAAATGAACGGGGCCATCTTGGGGTTCCAGAAGCGGGTTTGGTGGCCAAAATGGACACCGGCTTCCAGCATTTCGCGCATGGTTACTGACATGTTTAACTCCAAAGGTTAGGTCTAAAATCCAGTTCGTTTTTGCATCTACTCGAAGCAAATGCAATATTTGCTCCGAAAAAACGCAACACCTTGATGAAACTGGTTTGCTGATGTGTTTGCCAAACAGCACCGGGCCGCTCAGCAAAGCCTTTAGAGTATAACCTGCGATCTCATGCACCCCGACCTCCACACCACGCTGCAGCTTTTGCGCACCGGCCAAAAGCAACTTCAGGCCACTACCGAGCACGCCATTTTTGTGGCGCGATCCAAACGCTGTGACCATGTGTTTCTGGAGACCCACTTTGAAGAAGCCCGCAGGCTGGCCCTATCGCCCGATATCCACAGGACGATGCTGGGTGGCCTGACGGTATCCGTCAAGGACCTCTTCGACGTTGCGGGACAAGTCACTCGCGGGGGAGCACGAGCCCTGGATGGAGCCGCCCCGGCAGTGCAGGACTGCGTTGCCGTGGCCCGACTCAAGCGGGCTGGAGCCGCTTTGATTGGACGCACCAACATGGTGGAATTTGCGTTCTCTGGCGTGGGCATCAACCCTCACTTTGGCACACCCGCCAACGCCTGTTCAGCAGACCAGGCGCTTATTCCTGGCGGATCGTCATCAGGCGCGGCCGTGTCGGTGGCCACAGGTGCGGCCTTTATCGGTTTGGGGTCGGATACCGGCGGATCCATCCGCATTCCAGCGGCGCTCAACGGGATTGTGGGCTTTAAAAATACGGCCCGACTGGTGCCCACGGTTGGCGCCTTGCCACTCTCCAGCACGCTCGATACCGTCTGCGCCCTCACCCGCTCCGTGCCTGACGCCATCCTGGCCCATGAAATTCTGGCCCAGCGACGCGTCACCCGCAGCCCAGCCCCCCTGAGCGCCTACCGCCTGGGCGTTCCAACCACCTTGATGCTCGACGAGTTGGATCCCACGGTGTCACGCGCCTGGCAGCGTACCCTCAGCACCCTGCGTCAGGCAGGAGCATGGCTGGAAGAAATTGCACTGCCCGAGCTCCATGAATTGCAGCCCATGCAGGCCCGTGGCAGCTTCGCTGCGGCTGAAAGCTATACCTGGCACCACCAACTGCTGGGTGCCCGGGCGGATTGGTATGACCCGCGGGTCGCGTCGCGGATTCAGCGCGGAGCCCAGATGACAGCGCGGGACTACCTGGAACTCCACAACGTCCGACAAAACTGGATCAAACGAATGGAAATCGCGGCCCGGGGTTTTGATGCCCTCCTGTCCCCCACCGTCCCTGTTGTTGCCTCGCCCATAGCCGAAGTGGCACCCGGCACCGAGCGGGACCCTGCTTTTTTTCGCCTCAATGCTTTGCTTCTGCGCAACACCAGTGTGGTGAATATGCTGGATGGATGTGCCGTGTCGATCCCTTGCCATGTCCCAGACGAGCTTCCCGTGGGTTTGATGGTCTGGAGCGGCGCTCTACGCGACGACTCCGTGCTCAACGTGGCACGTCAGATTGAACTCCTGCTATAACAATAGTTCGGTGAATCATTATTCCTTGCCGGCTAGAGGCCGAAAAGATACTAAAAAAAATATATGGGGCCCTGCGGTGCAGCAGTCGGCCCCGCGG
>CAZBKX010000745.1:0-1897 GCA_964492535.1 uncultured Rhodoferax sp.
GGCCAGGACCTTGATGGTAGCGTAAGCGTCGGTCAGCGAAGTGGGTTCGGGCGTTGCGACTACCAAAACTTCCGATGCCAAAGAAACCGCAAAGAGCACCACATCTGAGATGCCGGCGCCCGTATCGAGCAAGATGATGTCGTAATGGGGTACCAATCCACCCATGATGCGCAGAAAATCCTCGCGAACCTCGGCTGTCAGGCGGGAGTACTCCACCATGCCAGAGCCTGCAAGCAAAACAGAGAACCCGCCAGGTGCCCGGATGATGGCTTCTTCAAGTTTTGCTTTCCCGGTAAAAACATCATGCAGGGTAATTTTGGGGTACAGGTTCAGGACCACATCCAGATTAGCCAGTCCCAGATCGGCATCCAGAACCAGCACGCGATGACCGCGCTTGGCCAGTGCAGCCGCGAGGTTGGCCGAGACAAAGGTCTTGCCGACGCCACCTTTCCCGCTGGTCACTGCCAGCACTTTGCCCAGCGGTTTTAGCGGCTCCTTGGCAGGTGCCGTATTGCCTAGAGGGGGGGTTAGGACATCGCTCATTTTTCGTTCAACCTCTTCATTGCATTGCGTTGCCTGTGACGACACTCGGTGCACTTTCTATCCAAGCCGGGTCGCCAAATGACAAGTGGCCAAACAGCAGGCTCTTTTCTTCTGCACTCACAGCAATCATGGGTTGTTCTTCAATATACACACGATTTCGTCCTTCTGACTTGGCCTGATAGAGTTGCTGATCTGCCCGTTCTGTCCACAAATCCGTTGTGGATCGAACCCATTCGGGTGCGTAGGCGCCACCAACACTGATCGTGACGTTAATGTTGACCAAGGGAGCTATTTTGATCGAAAGTGCCTGTACTGATTCCCTGATTCGTTCAGCCACCAACCAGCCAAATGATGCCTGGCAGCTGGGCAGAATAACCGCAAACTCCTCGCCTCCGTAACGAGCTACCGTGTCCATGGGCCGCACGCAGCCTCCCAGGCAGTTGGCAACCACTTGAAGCACTTGATCACCAGCATGGTGTCCATAAGTGTCATTGACCTTCTTGAAGTGATCAATGTCGAGCATCAGCAGCAGCGCAGATTCGCCTGAACGGGCCACAACATCAATTTCCCGGCTTAATATGCGTCGAAAGTTTCGTCTGTTACCCAAGCCAGTCAGCGGGTCAGTCAGAGACAGGTCACACAGGCCGTCAACAATGCCCTGAAGGTAGGCGACAGGTGATTCATGCGGGTCCGGCAGCTTGTTCGATGGATCATGCTCAAGTAGGGCACGCGCATCTGCCAAGCGCAAGTCACGCAGATCAATCATTGAGGAATCAGTCTCGTCAGTCACGGAGTCACCAGATGTTGCACGGATTAAGTCTAACAGGAACACTTTTAAACTTGGCTGTGAAAATAGCCACTTAATCCGGCCTGCGGCCTAATTCAGCGAGTGGAGCATGACTCAAGGAATCTTTCTGTTGATTGGAATACTGATAGCCGACATCAGCGCGGCCCGCGAGGTGTTCGTCGGCAAGGTCTCCTTCGTCTCTGATGGAGACACACTGTGGGTGCGACCAGAACAAGGCGGCCCGCCTCGTAAACTTCGCATAGATGGTATTGATGCCCCCGAGATATGTCAGGCGGGGGGCGTGGACTCGCGTGAAGCACTGGCCGCGTATGTACTCAACCACCGCGTTGAGGTGACGGTCCGGCGCTATGATGATTACGGGAGGGGTCTCGCTCGCCTTGTTTTGGAAAAAAAGGATCTGGGCGCACATTTGGTAAGCACAGGCCGGGCATGGTCCTATCGCTGGCGAAGCAGTCTGGGACCATACTCCTCTGAAGAAATTTTGGCACGCCAAGAGCGGCGGGGCGTGTTTGCGAGCCACCGCCCTGAACTGCCGCGTGATTTCCG